>JAITJX010000144.1 GCA_031278765.1 Tannerella sp.
ATAATTGTTTTCGTGGTTGATTTTAGTGAATACGATAACTTGCGTATAGGGGATGCTTTTGCTTTTTTGTTACCTCTTTATGATTCTCCGATTTTATTTATCCCTTTCTGAATTGCTGTAAAAATATGTTTTTTTTGATAGTTGTAAAAAAAAATATTATTTTTACGCGTTCTAAAGAAGAATTTTGTATGAAAAATTTTAATAAAATGCTTCAATGGGTTGTGTTAATCGCAGCAGTCGCATTACTGATTTTCTATTTTAAGAACAATCACAAGGTTTACGACAAGGCAAGATCTGTAGAGAGGCAACATGTTGCGTCCGAAAACACAAGATTCGGGAACCAGGAGACAAAACAAGACGGTTTGTCGATTGATAAATTGACAGCAGAAGATGTTGTTGTGGAATATGTACACATGCACAACAAACTTCCGGATTATTACATTACCAAAAACGAAGCGCGCAATCATGGCTGGAATGTTTCGGAAAGTAATCTTTGCGATGTTCTTCCGGGTCACGCTATCGGTGGAGACCGTTTCGGCAATCATGAAAAACAACTGCCTGACAGGAAAGGACGGCAATATTTTGAAGCCGATTTGAATTATAATTGCGGCAAACGTGGCGCCGACCGCCTCATTTTCAGCAATGACGGATTGATTTTTATTACCCATGACCACTATAATACATTTGAAGAAAAATAAAAAGAAAAATAAAAAACGATGAATACAATTTATTTCGACTTTGACAAGATTGCGACAAACAAAGATTTTTACGCTCAAATGGGCGAACAATTGCAACTTCCGGAACATTTCGGAAACAACCTTGATGCCTTACATGACCTGCTGGCCGGATATTTGGAATTGCCGCTGATGTTTTATTTCAATAACATGTCCGAAAAAAAATTTTCCGACTTCGAGGAATTAGTTGCAACGCTTGATGATGCGGAAAACGAAACGCAAGGACAATTCACATACGATTATGATGCAGGCGAGGAGGACCGGACGAACTGAATTTTATAATTCTGTGAGCGGATTTCTTTATAATTCGATAATCCCTTTCCCCTGTCTTGTTATTTCAAACGGTTCTTTGGTGCAATTTACAACCGTTGAACCTTCGGTATCGCCGAAACCTCCATCTATCACAACATCAACTTCTTCGCCATATTTTTCATGAATCAATTCGGGATCGGTTGCATATTCGGGTTCATCGGGATCATAATTAATTGACATTGTAAGAATAGGATTTCCTAATTCCTTGCATAATTCTCTGATTATACTGTTATTCGGCATTCTGATACCAACTTCCTTACGGTTTTTATAAATTTTCGGAAGCTCGCTGCTCGTTGGAAGAATAAAAGTAAACGGCCCGGGAAGATAGTTGCGTATTAATTTGAAAACTTGATTGTTTACTTTCGCATATTCGCTGATGCCGGACAAATCGTAACAGATAATCGACAAATTGCTTTTTTGCGGATTCACGCCTTTGATCTTGCAAATACGCTCTACCGCGCGTACATCAAGCGCATCACAGCCAATAGCGTACATCGTATCAGTCGGATATATCACCAATCCGCCGTCACGAAAAGCCTCTATCACTTTTCTCACATCTTTGGGATTAGGGTTTTCAGGGTAAATCTTGATTAACATATAAAATCACTCTCTATAATAAATTCGCTTTACTCGTGGAGACACGGAAGTAAGTATTTCATACGGTATGGTATTTATTTTGCTTGCTATCTCACTTATAGTCAGCTCGTCATTAAATATGATAACTTCGTCTCCTTCCCTTGCTTCGACATCTGTAACATCAATCATGCAAGTATCCATACATACATCTCCGACGACCGGACAGCGTTTTCCTTTGATAAGAACTTCTCCGACGCCATTACCGAGCCGTCTGTCGTATCCATCCGCATATCCGATCGGAATGACGGCAATCGTTGCATTGCCGTTCAAAATGCATTTCCTGCTGTAACCTACCGAATCGCCGGCTTTCAGTTTGCGTGTCTGTAAAATAATGGTTTTTAACGAACAAACACTTTGCAAATTTTTGACCTTTCCCGATGCACTCACTCCATACAGCGATATTCCAAGTCTCACCATGTCCATCTGATAATCAATAAATCGCTCTATTCCAGCCGAGTTGAGGACATGTTTCAAAACAGGATAGCCGATCTCTTTTTCAATTTGCAACGAGATTTTTCTAAACGTAACTAACTGATGTTTGGTATAATTATCAAGTACAGGGTCGTTGCTCCCTGCAAGATGAGTAAAAACAGAACGCACTCTAAGAGCGGTTTGTTCTTTTATTTTGCTGTACAGCAACGGAATCTCTTCAATATTGAAACCAAGACGGTGCATCCCTGTGTCTATCTTTATATGAACAGGAAAAGATGTAATTCCCCTCCTGTTCGATTCTTTAATCAAAGCGTCAAGCAATTGAAAACTGTAAACTTCCGGTTCGAGCAAATGTTCAAACAGAAGATTAAAACAGCCTAATTCGGGGTTCATCACCATCAACGGGATAGATATGCCTTCCTTTCTCAATTCCTTGCCCTCGTCGGCAACTGCAACTGCAAGATAATCGCAACCGTGATCTTGCAGGGTCTTTGCCAGTTCAAACCCGCCAACTCCATAACCGAAAGCTTTCACCATACATATCATTTTTGTTTTCCGGTCAAGCATCGAACGATACATATTACAGTTGTAAACAACAGCATCAAGATTTACTTCCAAAATCGTATCATGTACCTTTTTTTCAAGCAATTCCGTTATAGCTTCAAAATGAAAGGAACGTGAACCTTTGATCAAAATAATTTCATCTTTAAACTTTTTATTATCAAACATTTTGACAAAATCTGCCGTGGAAGGGAAAAATTCATTTTCAAAATCGGAAAACAAACGGCTGTTCGCACTTATATCTTTCCCGATACCTATCACACGTTCTACTTTTTTCCTCTTTAGAATTTCTGATACTTTGCTGTACAATGTTTCCGGATAAACGCCCGACTGCAAAATATCAGAGAGCACGATTGTGTTTTTAAGGTTATGTTCCCTGTTTCTGTTGGTTTGAAAATCAAGCGCTACATTCAAGGAATTGATGTCCGAATTATACGTATCGCTAATAATCTGACAGCCGTTTATTCCTTGCATGATTTCGAGCCGCATGGCAACCAGTTCAAGCATCGCAAAATCCTTGTCTTTGGATAGGATTGCTTCCGGTTTTAAATAAAAAAGTATTGCAATACAGTGAATCACGTCTTCAATATATGCATCGCTTAAAAATGGAACGGTGAACTCGTGCGTCACGCCCATCATAACACAACATATTTTTGTACTTTTCTCACTTTTTTTAACAGATTTCACAAAAAGAGTTGCATCGGTATCCTTCCTGCTCCAACCTATTGCCTTGTATGACAAGAATGAAGCCTCTAATGAGTTCTCAATCAACTTGTCATCAGTGTTGTATATGATTATATCGCTATCTATAAACAGTGATAATTTTTCAATACATTTTTCTTTTGCCGATTTGAAATTTTCCTGGTGCGCTTCGCCGATGTTTGTTATCAAACCTATCGTTGGTCTGATTATCTTACGAAGATTATCCATTTCACCCAATTTTGAAATCCCCGCTTCAAAAATTCCGAATGTATGATTTTCATTCATTTCCCAAACCGATAACGGAACGCCTATTTGCGAATTATAACTTCGAGGCGACCGTACAATATTAAAATCATTGCGCATCAATTGAAACAAAAATTCTTTTACAACCGTCTTGCCGTTACTTCCCGTAATTCCAAGCACAGGAATAGAAAATTTCTTGCGATGAAACGAAGCAAGTTTCTGCAATGCCGAAAGCACATTATTAACTATCAGAAAATTAGCATCTTTAAACTGTTTTGAATGATGCGGTTTATCCGTTACGACAAAATTCCTTACACCAAGATGATACAAATTATTTATATACTTATGACCGTCGTTCGACTTTGTTTTAAGTGCAAAAAATAAACTCGTCTCCGGATACGAAACAGTTCTGCTGTCTGTTAATAAATAAGTTATGCAGGCATTTCCATTACTGATGCATGCATTATTTACTCCTGTAATCTCCGCTATTTCTCTTATCGTATAATTCATCTTTGCTTATTTTCAAATTCATCTATCTTGTTTTTTATTTCGGTTTCGTCTTTGACCAGACAAATGTATGGATTTTTCTCTTTCAAGCGTTCTATTTTTGACAGAGTTTGTTTCAAAAAGATTTTATATTCTTTACTGCAATTATTTAATACTCTATGATTCAAAGATTTGTTCAAACCGTTGATCTCATTGACCAGATAGCGAGTATCACCGGTCATATACGTTTTACAAAATCTTTCCCATATATGATTGATAGCCAAAGATGAAGGGTGAATCATATCTTCGGCATAAAAACGATAATCTCGGAGTTCGTCCATCATTATTTCATAAACTGGAAAATACGACACGTTTTCAGGGTACATTTCCATAAGAATCTGTTCCGACAGCATTAGCGTCGCTTTGCTTACCTGATTGTTGTGACCCCCATCTCTGAAATGACGAATCGGACTTACGGTGAAAATGAGTTTCAGCGCCGGATTTATTTTCAACAAATCAGGAATCCGTTCCGACCATTCTTTCGTAATTTGATCGACCGAAATTCTTTCTCGCAAAAAATCTGTTTCCGGCCTCTTATGACAGTTCGCGACGATTGTCCTATTCTCTTTAAGACAATATATGTACGCGGAACCGAACGTAATAATCAAGTGTGAAAGATTGTGAAAATCCTTCACGGCGATTTCAAGAGACTCATTCATATTTTTCAGACAATCCTCCATATCAGGCTTTGAAAAACTGCTGTGATGAAAAAAACTGCCATACAATCCGTTATGAAAAAACAAGTCTTTTTCGCCAAATCGGACTGGGTTTAGCATCCTCTTACAAGCCATAGAAACAGTCATCGGATTATACATCTTTCCGAAAGGATTTATACGGACGTTAAAATGACTTTTCGACATTTTTACGCCAATGTTTTCAGCAAAACAGGAACCTAAAAACATCACTCTGTCTCCGAAATCAATTTTATTACGAGATTCGGGTATTTCAACTTCTGTCATATAATTTACCATATCGGAACTATTTGATTAATGCACAAAAGTAGCATTTTTTATTCAATTTTATAATCTCCTCTGAAAATATGTTGTAAAACATGTTTTTGTATATTATTGATAATATGATATTTAGATGCAAATTTCTCATTTATAAAGAGAATTATTATGAATTTTTGTAAAAAAAATTTTGTTTTGCAAAACATTATTTGGATATTTGCAAAGAATTTGGGGTTGGATACTGAAATTTGTTATTAAGTTCATGAGGTGTCCGGCTTTTATTTTTGTCAATATAACAAATTATTTAAAAAAACATAATGAAATTATACATATTATTGACTGCGTTATTTCTACCATTGTGTTTTCAGACACAATCGCAGACATATTCGGGGCTTCAGCCAAATACGACAATAGATGCTAATAGTATCAAAAAAAAGAATCAGGACATTAAAAAACAAGCATCGGAACTAACCGCCAAACACATTCCACTAACCAAACTCGAAGCTAACAGTGTAACAAAAGTAAAAATCGAAGAATACAAAGAACAAGTAAACAGAGAAAATCTGATGTTTCCCGCCGATGAACTTTACAATTCAATTTGGGACACGCTTCATGTAAACCCTTTCTTCAGTCAAAAAATTAATTTCCCAGAATCATACACTATCAATTGCAATTCATTCATAATGCCAATAGACAACGATGTCAAAATTACATCTAAATATGGCCCCCGTGGGCGTCGAATGCACAGAGGCATAGATTTGAAAGTGCAGACAGGCGACACAATCAGGGCAGCATTTGACGGCAAGATAAGAATAAAAAGTTACGAACGAAGAGGTTACGGTTATTATCTTGTCATACGGCATCCCAACGGTCTCGAAACAGTTTATGGGCATCTTTCAAAATTTCTCGTAAAAGAAAATGATATAATTCGCGCAGGAGAGCCGATTGCTCTCGGCGGAAACACCGGAAAATCATCAGGTCCACATCTTCATTTTGAAACGCGTTTTCTCGGAAGAGACATCAATCCGGCAGATATAATTGATTTCGAGAATGGCGAGCCATACAAAGACGAATATGTATTCAACAACGTGAAAATCAATGGTAAAGGAAGCAACATCTATACATCTTCCGACCATGTTTATGCCGTTCACAGCGTTAAAAAAGGTGAAACCTTAAGCGAAATAGCCAAAAAATACGGAACTACAGTAAACGAACTTTGCAGACTGAACAACATTACCGTAGAGTCCAAACTTGCAATCGGACAGCGAATACGTTTTCAAACTAGACAAATAAAAGTTCAAGTAGCGGAAGATGCCGTAAAACAAACTGATACTGAAAACAATATTAAAGCCGATTTAAAATCAAATAACGGAAAACCGGACAAAAAGATCGAAATACCGGCAGAGAAAACCGACGAGAGTCCTAAGGCATCTGTGTATCACGAAATTAAAAAAGGTGATACATTGTTTTCGTTGTCAAAAAAATATGGTATTTCGATTGAGAAATTGTGCGAACTCAACAGCTTTGGAGATAATATAATTATCAAAATAGGGCAAAAAATACGTTGCTCTTGATAACTACAGCATAAAACCACTATATTTTTTCATGCTTTGAAATGTAATCCCTTATAATTTTTTTATGGGGATTGCATTTTTTTTATTAAATTTGCACCGTTTTTGTTGCACCGTTTTGGGAGTGACGAGGCATTGCCGTTATTAAAAACAGGTACCACCATTGTGAGGAACGAACTCAAGTGCTTTTTTTGTATCCGTGCAATCGGCAAAAAAAACCTTAAATATTGAACAAGATTAAATTTGCAGTCGTAGGCTGCGGACATATAGGAAAACGTCATGCTGAAATGATTGTACGTGAGAAAGGAGCTGAACTCGTTGCCCTTTGTGATATAAAATCACCACAAGATACCGGAATACAGCAATTGAATGTACCTTTTTTCAACAGTCTTGACGATTTGCTAAAAAATGGCGTTAATTTTGACGTCCTGAACATTTGCACACCTAACGGCCTTCATGCCGAAATGGCTATAAAAGCCATAGGAGCAGGTCATCACACAGTCATCGAAAAACCTATGGCGCTTACGGTTGCAGAGGCTGAGAAAATTATGTTTACTGCCCTGAAATACCACAGACAAGTTTTTTGTGTGATGCAAAACCGCTACTCTCCACCAGCTGTATGGATAAAAAAAATGGTTGAGGCAGGAAAACTCGGCGATATTTACATAGTTCAACTGAATTGCTATTGGAATCGCGATGACAGATATTATAAACTTGATGGCTGGCACGGAACAAAAACTCTTGACGGCGGTACGCTTTTTACGCAATTTTCTCATTTTGTAGATATTATGTATTGGCTGTTCGGAGATATAACCGATATAAAGGCTCGTTTTGCAGATTTTAATCATGCCGGACTGACAGATTTTGAGGATTCGGGAATCATAAATTTTCGTTTCACTAACGGAAACACTATCGGCTCACTTAATTATTCCACATCCATATGGGATAAAAACTTTGAAAGCAGCATAACAATAATAGCAAAGAACGGAAGCATAAAACTTGGCGGTCAATATATGGACAAAGTGGAGTATTGCCATGTAAAAGATTACGAGATGCCGGAACTTCAATCTACTCCGCCGGGCAATGACTATGGAACATACAAAGGTTCGGCGCAAAACCACGACAAAGTAATCCGTAATGTTGTAAACGTTCTATCCGGACAACACTCCGAAACAATTACTACAAATGTTCTCGAAGGTTTGAAGGTGGTGGATATTATTGAACGGATGTATAAAGAGAAATAAAAAATACCCTTGCCTTCTATCGAAAAGGATTAAAGAAAAGCTAACATAAACAGAGGTGGATTATGTACTTACTCCACAGGTAGATAGTTTAACCATCGGATTTCTAAAGAAATTTCGAATAAGATTTTGTCGATATATGAATTTGAGGTAAAAAACTTTAATCATGCCGAAATAGCCAATCAATGTCGTATTTTTTTTGTGAATAATATTTACAGGTCTCGTATGCAGAAATTACCGATAGGAATACAGTCGTTTGCCGATTTGCGTAGCAACCATTATCTATACGTAGATAAAACAAGAGAGCTTCGCCGGCTCATTGAATCCGGGAAAATATATTTCCTCTCCCGTCCGCGCCGTTTCGGGAAGTCGCTTTTGGTAAGTACCATGGAGGCGGTCTTTAAGGGGGAGAAGGAATTATTTGAGGGACTTTATATTTACGACCAGTGGGACTGGTCGCAGCAATATCCGGTCGTCCGGCTGGATTTCGGAGGACTGTCTTACGCTTCCGGAGAAGAACTGAAATGGTCGCTGACTGATTTTGTAGAAGGGGTAGCGCGCACCTGTCAACTGTCGCTGGTCAAAAAAGCCCTCCCCGACAAATTCATGGAACTGATCGCATTGCTGCATCAGTCCACCGGCCAGAAAGTAGTTGTTCTGATAGACGAATACGACAAGCCGATTACCGACCACCTCTCCAGTCCGGAGACAGCGGAAGCCAACCGCCAAATCCTGCGCAGTTTCTATCAGGTGCTCAAGGCCGC
>JAITJX010000148.1 GCA_031278765.1 Tannerella sp.
TCCCTTTTTATTATATTCACTGTCGGACTATCGTCATCAACTGCTTCAATCAACTCGATTTTCATTGATTTGGAATTTTTAGCAAACGCAACTTTGATATTTTGCGATGTATTGACAATCGTATCTGAAATAGTATGAAATCCAAAGAAAGGGTTTAATATTTCATAATAGTATTTCTCAATGTTTTCTACAGCAATGCCGACATGATGCAACACCATGGGTATACGCCTCCTCACCGCTTTTAATTCCATTAGCGGATTCCCTGGTCGAACTCTATTTATCAGTATAATGTTGTGCTTGTGCAATCCAAAGTTCACGGTATTTTCCATCTTCCGCAACTAATTTATCATGGCTTCCCCATTGTATTATTTTCCCTTCATCTATAACGGCGATTTCATCACAAAATTGACAGGATGATAACCGGTGACTGATAAATACCGTTGTTCTGTTACTAGTAATCTCATTAAATTTTTGATAAATCTCATATTCCGCAACCGGATCAAGTGCAGCCGTTGGCTCATCAAGCACAAAAATTGGGGCATTTTTATAAATTGCTCTTGCGATAGCAACTTTTTGTTCTTCACCGCCGGACAAATTTATGCCGTCATCTTCATAGTCAGAGTACAAGGCTTTGTTTATACCATGTTCTAAACTGCCCAATTTTGTTCCAAAGCCGGAAATTTGCAGAGAGTTGATCACGCGGCTTTCATCGTATTTCGTTGCGGTTGCAACATTTTGACCGATTGAAAATGACAACAGCCTAAAATCCTGAAATACAACGGAAAACAGAGAGGCGTACTCGCTGTATTTATAAGATGAAATTGATTCACCGTTCAGCATAATCCTGCCTTCAGTAGGTGTAAATAATCCACAGAGCAATTTAATCAAAGTTGTCTTTCCGGACCCGTTTACACCTACAATGGCTAGCTTTTTTCCCTGCGGAATGGTGAACGATACATCGCGCAGAACATAATTATCTGTCCCCAAATATTTAAAACTGACATTTTCAAATTTTATATCAAGGCCTTTGTCAGTGTCAGTATGAACCGGGAGTATACCAGTATCTGTTCTGTTAGGCATATTGATATATTCGAAATACAACTTCAAATGCTCGTTGTTATTTCTCAAATCGGTAAATGTCATGAAAAAATTACTAAGTGCTGAAATTAACATAGTCACCGCTGAATAAGTCATAACAACACTGCCTATGCCCAAGGTTCCAGAAAGAGCCTTCATACCTATGAGCAAATAAACTGCCCCTCCAGTAACAGAGCTGAGCAAAAGCGTTATACCGTTATATTTATTGGATGCCTGCTTTTGGCGTTTATCGCCATCCCGAAACGGTATATAGCAGCGTTTTTGTGTCTCATCTAAAATAAGTTTTTTTTGTGAAAAAAAGCGCACATCTTTTGCGGACTTGTTATCTGACAAATAATCCAGCATATAATAATTTGCATATCGATTGTATTTCGCGCCGTTTTTGAAAACTTCAAACATCACATCAAACAATTTACTGGTCATTTTAGAGGATACCGCTGCACTGATAATTATTAGCGCCGTCAGTATTAAAACCGCATACGGTGAGTTGACCACGGCAAATATACCTGTGAATTCTCCCGGCGCTGAAACAAGAAAAACATTTACACACATAACAGTCGCAATGACAGCCGAACAAAAACTTTTTGACAATGTTTCCATATCCCAATACAAGCTGCCCATACCGGCTCCGGATACATCGATACTTCCTGAAACTTGATCTCTTAATTCTTGAATTTTTGTATCCTCCAGTTTTTCGTAAGGCAGATCGTATGCTTTTTCATTTAGGCGTATTTCATGTGAAGAAAAAAGTTGACTATAGCCAACAGATATTTTAGATTGCAAACGCGATGACAAAATCGTCAGCACTAAAGTCACACATATTGTTATGGCAACATAGATAATCAAGCGATTTCTACCTGCCGCGCCCACTAATTCGTTAATAATTTGCATAGCCATAAAAATGGACACATAGGGAATCAGTGATACAAAAAAAGCATTTAATATCACGTGTCGCATTTGTCCCGGCAGTATGGAGTCAAATTCGCGTATTCCGTTAAAAATAATTGACAGATCTTCCCGCAGATTTCGTTTATGCTTAATCATCATCTCTTTTCACCTGACTCCTTTATTGTAGTACTGGCTTTGAATTCCATATATTTCTGCATATTTCCCATTAAGGGCTATAAGCTCATCATGTGTTCCCACTTCGGCAATTCTCGCGTCGCTGATTAAAATTATACGGTCGCAAAAACGTGTAGAGGAAAGACGGTGCGAAATAAACAGTGCGGTTTTATTCTTTACCAAATCGTTGAATTTCAAATATATTTCATTTTCGGCTATGGAATCAAGTGCCGCGGTTGGTTCATCCAGTATCATAATCGATGCTTTTTTATACAATGCGCGAGCCAGCAGCAGCTTTTGTTTTTCACCACCGGAAAGTTCGGTACCGTTTTCTGATATTTGCTTGACAAGGTTGGTGTTGGCCCCCTGCGGCAGAGATTCTATTTTATCTTTAAGGCCGGCTAAAGCAATACATTCCTCAATACGCCCCAAATCTTTTTCTCCGTCTACATTCAGAGCAATATTGTCGGCGATACTGACAGGAAGCAAATCTGAATCTTGAAACACGGCAGAAAATATATTATAGTAATCATTTCGGGCATACTTAGAAACATCAGAGCCGTTGATAAGCACTTGACCTTCATCCGCACGAATCAATCCGGATATAAGTTTAATTAAAGTTGTTTTACCCGCCCCGTTTTCCCCTACAATCGCAATCTTTTCACCCGGATTTATATGAAGGTTTATATTTTCCAAAACATTCCCCTGTGTTTTGTCGTAACTAAATGAAATGTTTTCGAGCCGTATATCTACAGTTTCTTCCGGGCTTGGCGGCAAGACCTTTGCCGCTTTGTTCATCTTATCGGGAATATCCATGAAATCTCGAAAATCTGTAACATAATTATTGGCCTCGGTAAGTACTCCTATATTTGCGGTAAGCTGTGTAAGCCATTCGCCAAGCCCGGAAATCGCGGCGAAATAAAGCGCAAACTCACCAATTGTCAGCTGCGCGCTGAGTATAAGATAAATAAGGTACGCATAAGCCGCGCCATTGCGTATAAAAACGAGCAGCCCATTTAGAATATTCAAAGAAAATTGCCAGTTAGCACTTTTTTTGTTCAGGGTAATTTTTTCGTTTTTTGCTTTGTTTGCCATTTCTCTAAGCCAGTCCGTCATGGCGTAAAGCCTGATATCTTTGCCGATTTGGAGCCCTCTTGTCCGATAAGCCATATAGTTTAGCCGGCGGTTCGTTTTTGCCATATCTTCTTTCATAAGCTGTTTTTTCTTTTCCATGCGCATTGTAAACAACATGCTTATTATATAACATACAATGAGAAGCGGTATAATTAAGGGGTGGAGGGTAAATAAAATAACGCTGTATGAAACAAATCCCGCAAGATTTGTAAGCAGTGTGACAAGCCTTGGGAAATACGAACCAACACCTGCTCTCGCCGTCCCCTCCATCGAAACACGAGCCTTTTCGGCTTTTTGTTTGCCCGATTCCGACGAAAACATATCATAATCCATATCTGTTACTTTATTTAACCATTTTTGTGTCATATAAGTCATAACAAAGCTGTTCGTACTATGCTGAACTGTGTTGTTGGAAAAAAGATCAATTATTGATGTAACCGCGATAATCAACATCGTAAATACTACGATCCATAAGAATTCCACAGGGGCAGCTTGGTTTTGAATTGCGTCAAGCACAAGTTTAGGTACATAAATTGCGCTTACCGAAACCAAAACTTTTGCCGGAATTCCCGCAAAAGATATCAAAACACTGGCAAAATTAAAATTTTTCAATTCGCCAAGAAGATATCTTAAATTACTCAACATAGTATATTTGCTTTTTTCTTTCATTTTAATGATCATTCCTTTCTGCGAAAGGCACAAAACTGGATGAAGCTGGCTTGTGCCTTTTGGGGTTTATTTGATAGAATGTGCTTGAGACGAGGATAAACTACAAAGCACGGGGAGGTGAGTGGACCCGGCGTCAACGCCGACCACATTTTAATGTGTGCCGTCTACCCTTTCAAGCACAAATAAGTGTCGCCTTCTCACGAACTGTTGCATCCCTTCGGTTTCAAACTATCACCTTGTTTTTGTTTTATTTGTTCAGGGCATGCCTTCACAAAGCTAACTGCACGGATTTTTGCAGGCACACCCTAGCAATGAACAGGGTGTAGATATTTATTTATGGTAAATGAGAAGGGAAAGATGGATTGGACAGGGAAAAGCAATGCGACAAAAAAGGCTTTTCGACATCAGACGACCACAGATTGCTTTCCGCTTTTGA
>JAITJX010000192.1 GCA_031278765.1 Tannerella sp.
ATTACATAAATCTTTAATGACTGCTAAGCAGGAGCCGAAGCGATCGCTCCCCAAATACAAATATCCGCCCAATGTGCTTACCGTCTCCATGCTGGACAACCTCGTGGATAATGGCATAACGCTTAAAATCGAGCAATCGCAAGTGCACTTCATCAGGAATTTGGACAGTCAGAAAAGATACGGGAAGGCTATTTTCGGAGCCGGGTTTCTTCTCTCGGAGAAAGCCATAGCAGAGAAAGCCATAGCAGAGAAAGCCGCAGCTATAGTGTGGTCTCTATCAGACAGGGAAATAGACATTATAAAATCGTTAAAATAACAATTAAAAAAAATACAGTCATGGAAACAAAATTCATTTATGATTTAATCCTCCCCTACTTTATTGGGAAAGACGATTTGCGCCCGGCGTTAAACTACGTGCACAACGGCGGCAACGGTTACGTATATGCAGCTGAATGTAAAGAATGTAAAGGCACGGGCAAGGTGAACCTCCGTATTAAGGAATTTTCCCTGTCCGAAAGCAGGGACAGTTACGGAATAAAAACCGGTTTGCATGCTTATAAGGCTAATTTACTTCAAACGATTGCGGTAGCCGCCCAAATGTTGCAGGCGGAACAGATAACCTGCCGTTACAGGGAAGGATCAGAAGCGGCGGTATTCAGTTTCGCAGGGATTGATATTTTACTGATGCCGTATCTCAGTGAGGACGCCAGCATGGAAATTAAATTAAACAATGTATAATCCGGTGAACAAATCCCTCTCGCGCCTCCGTTTCACCCCGGAGCAGGTAGAAGCCATCCGGCGCGATTACCCCGGCTCCGACAGTCGCGCCCTGGCCGAACGCATCGGATGCAGCCTGGCGGCGCTATACAGGAAGGCGAACGCGCTGCGCCTGGAAAAATCACAGGCATTTAAAATCGAACAGGGAAAGCGGATTGCGTCAAAGAATCACAACTTCCTGAAAAATTCTTTCAAAAAGGGAAATATCCCGTTCAGCAAAGGGAAGAAGGCGGCGGAAATTTATTCCCGGGAAGCAATAGAAAAAATGCGGGAAACGCAGTTCCAAAAGGGGCATAAACCGTACCAGACAAAGTACGACGGGGCAATAACCGTCCGTACAGGCAAGTGGGGGAAAAAATACAAGGTGATCCGCCTGTCGGCAGGCAAATGGGAGGTTTTAAGCCGTTACCTCTGGAAGCAGCATCATGGAGCCATCCCGGAAGGGTACAACATCGTTTTCCGCGACGGCAATCCCCTGAATTGCGTCATTGAAAACCTGGAATGTATCCCCGGTAAAGAATTGGCAGAAAGGAACCGGATAACGAAGTATCCGGCAGAATTACAGGCGGCAATAAAAACAAAAAACAAAATCAACAAAAAAATAAAAGAATATGGCAAGAAACAAAATTGAAGACCTGAACAACCATCTGTTTGCAGCCCTCGAACGGCTGAACGATGAAGACATGGAGGGCGACAAGCTCACAGAAGAGATCGAACGCGCCAAAGCAATAGCCCATATCGGGAGCAAAGTGATTGACGCGATGAAGGTACAGTCGGATTTATTTCAATCCATGATTGAGAACGGGTACCGTCCGCAAGTACCGGAACAGTTCAAAAACATGCTTGAAGAAAAAAACATCAACTCATGAACGGGTACTATATCGGGCAGTGGAATCAGGCCGGGCAGGATTTCCAGAGGGTATTCCAAACAAGCATCGCTCCGTTTTACGACGGGATGACGAGCCTTGTATTCTGCAAAATCTGTATTAACATCCTTGTTTTTGATGATTACCTTCAAAAGCTATATGGCGATTATACGGAGCGGGGAATGTCGATGCAAGATATTGTTATTGAAAAATACGGACGGGAAGCGAATGAATTATTGGAGAAACTGCTATGATATACGGATACGTAAGAGTAAGCACAGACAAACAGGACTGCGAGAATCAAAAACTGGGCGTCCTTGAAAAAGCGAGACAGTTGAATGTCACGGTCGAAAAATGGATTGAGGACAACGGCGTTTCGGGCATGAAAGAACCTTCCGAACGCAAGTTAGGCGGTTTACTGAAAAAAGTAAAAAAGAATGACATGATAATCATCCCGGAACTCTCGCGCTTCGGCAGGAGCACATATATGGTAATGCGTATTTTGGAGGTACTGTCGAAGGAAGAAGTGCTGGTTTATTCGATGAAAGACAATTTTTGTCTTGACAACAGCATTACAAGCAAGATGCAGGCGTTTGTTTTCAGCATTGCCGCCGAAATTGAGCGCGATATGATTAGCCGCCGGACAAAAGAGGCGCTGGAACGCAAACGGAAAGAAGGCGTTGTACTTGGGCGTCCGGTCGGCTCGGTCTCGAAAAAGAAAAAACTGTCCGGGTATGAGAGTAAAATAGTTGAGTATCTGGAAAAGGGACTTTCCTATACTTCAATCGCAAGGCTGATAAACGTACATCGTTTGACGGTAGCCAAAATGGTAGAGGATTCGGGCCTGACGAAATACCGGCGAAATTACCGGGCATACAGCGAACGCAAGCAAAAAGCGGCGGAAAGCAAAAGCCTGAAATTCAAAAATCAGCAAAAACAAATGGAATTCAACCTCTTGAATGACGAAATAGTAAGGCTTTATATCGAAAACAACCTGTCGCTAACACGCTTGGCGGCAAAAATGGAGATATCCGCCTACCGGTGCCGGAAACTGATAATACAGCGTGGATTATGGGACAGGATTAAAGAAGTCAACGAACGGCAGCGCAAAGAAGTAAAGTCGAGCTATCAAGTCGAGCGCGAAACAGGCATACCGCGCAGGGAACAAAAAAGCATCTGTTAGTTAAATCAATCAACAAAAAATTATGACCATGGAATCAAACATTCAAATTTTCAAAAACAACCAGTTCGGCGAAGTGAGAGTAGTCGAACTCAACGGCGAGCCAATGTTTATCGCCGTAGATGTTGCACGTGCATTAGGTTACGAAAAGCCTGAAAATGCCATTGCAACTCACTGTAAATCAGGCATCACCCTGAAAAAAGGGGGGGGGGTTGCCTATGTTCCTCATACTAACGGAATTGGCGGGGTGAACATGATAGCGATAAATGAGCCGAATGTGTACCGTCTTATTATGCGCTCCAACTTGCCGATTGCAGAGGACTTTCAAGAGTGGGTTTGCGGGGACGCAACACGCTATTCAAGAAACTTAGGGATGCAGGTATATTTTTCAAAAACCGCAACGAACCGAAGCAGGAATACGTAGAACGAAGATATTTTGAACTGCGGGAACAGTGGATAGACCGCGAACATCACGACGGATTTATGATCGTTAAAGTCTTAGTCACACAGAAAGGGCTTGACTTCATCGCAAAGAAACTGGAAGCGCCGCAGGGAAAAAAAGAAATGGCAAAAATAGTTTAATAAACGAGCAGAGCAATGAAAACAATTAAAGAAGCGGCTGCCGAATACGCCGCAAGAACCGACAAGGCGAATGCCGAATGGGTAATGGCGGATTTCACCGCCGGAGTTGAATTTGTTCAACGTTGGATAAGCGCCGGGAAAGAACTGCCCCCGATAAGACGGGAAGGCCATCTTTCCGATTCAGTCCTGGTGAAGCTAAAGACGGGAAGGCGCGAAGTGGCGCGCTATAATTACGAAACGGAAAGATTTAATCACAGGGAACGAGTCTTTTTGAAAAACGAAATTACACATTGGAGACCGATAGAACTGAAATGAAAACCCGGAAAATTTTAA
>JAITJX010000008.1 GCA_031278765.1 Tannerella sp.
AAAAGTTTTTTTTTACAGAAGAAAGATAAAAAATATCCGGAAAAATATTTTTTTGCTATTCTGTATTAACATGATTGTTACTCCTTTATAAAAACGTTATTTTCTTTCTGAATTGCTGCAAATCCGTAAGCGCAGCAATCCGCTAAAATGGCATATTTCATTTTTGGCGTATATTTTGCTGTCGTATAAGTACAATAATCAATTTTAAATTAAGGGTAATAAATATATGAAATTAGATAATTTTACAATCAAATCGCAGGATGCGGTGCAGGAAGCTATGAACATTGTATCCGGCAAAAATCAGCAGGCGATCGAACCTGTTCATCTTCTCAAAGGTGTCATTTTGACAGATGAAAATATTTTTCAATTCCTGACGCAAAAATTAGGGATCAACCTGCAAAATCTGATGCAAAACATTGACGGAAAGATTGACGCCAAGCCCAAAGTGTCGGGCGGCGAACCCTACCTCAGCCGTGAAACCAATGCTGTTTTGCAAAGATCCGTTGATTACAGCAGCAAAATGGGCGACCGCTATGTTTCGATTGAGAATATCATTTTAGCATTATTGACCGAAAGGAGCGAAGCCTCGCAGATGTTAAAAGATGCAGGAATGACGGAGAGAGAGCTGCGTGCTGCCATTGAAGAATTGCGTAAAGGGAATAAGGTAGCAAGCCCTTCGGCGGAAGACACTTACGGTTCGCTTGGTAAATATGCGATAAATCTCAACGAACGGGCACGTTCCGGCAAACTTGACCCGGTGATAGGACGTGATGAAGAAATCAGGCGTGTATTGCAAATATTAAGTCGCAGAACTAAGAACAATCCCATTCTTATAGGTGAACCGGGAGTGGGAAAAACAGCCATTGTCGAAGGATTGGCGCATCGTGTCATTCGCGGCGACGTACCTGAAAATCTGAAAAGTAAACAGATTTTTTCGCTCGACATGGGAGCGTTGATTGCAGGCGCCAAATATAAAGGAGAGTTTGAGGAACGCCTTAAGGCTGTTGTTAATGAAGTAATTAAATCCGAAGGACAAATTATATTGTTTATAGATGAGATACATACGCTTGTCGGAGCCGGAAAAAGCGAAGGCGCAATGGATGCGGCAAATATTCTGAAACCGGCTTTGGCGCGCGGTGAGCTGAGGGCTGTCGGCGCTACGACACTCGATGAATACCAAAAATATTTCGAAAAAGACAAAGCATTGGAGCGCAGGTTTCAGATGGTTATGGTGAACGAACCGGATGAAGCGGATACGATTTCGATACTTCGTGGTTTAAAAGAAAAATATGAAAATCATCATAAGATTCGTATCAAAGACGATGCGATTATTGCCGCAGTTCAGTTATCAACCCGCTATATTACAGACCGTTTTTTGCCGGATAAGGCGATCGATCTTATGGACGAGGCGGCTGCGCGACTTCGTATGCAAGTTGATTCCGTTCCCGAATTACTGGACGAAGTTTCACGCCGTATTGCGCAACTTGAAATTGAACGCGAAGCAATTAAACGCGAAAACGATGCCGATAAACTCGAATTTTTGAATAAAGAAATCGCAAATCTTAAAGAAGAAGAAAACAAACAGAAGGCTAAATGGCGGAGTGAAAAAAATTTAATAAACGAAATCCAGCAAAACAAGATTGAAATCGAAAATTTAAAATTCGAAGCCGAGAAAGCCGAACGCGAGGGAGATTACGGAAAGGTAGCCGAGATCCGTTACGGTAAAGTGAAAGAAAAAGAAACGCAAATTGAGGAGATTCAGGCCAAACTGCGCATAATGCAGGGTGGAAACGCCATGATAAAAGAAGAGGTTGACAGCGATGATATCGCAGATGTAGTTTCAAAATGGACAGGCATTCCGGTCAGCAAAATGATGCAAAGCGAGAAAGAAAAACTCTTACGTCTCGAAGATGAACTTCACAAGCGCGTCGTTGGTCAGGAAGAAGCCATTACGGCTATTGCCAATGCCGTCCGTCGCGCTCGTGCAGGATTGCAAGACCCGAAACGTCCGACAGGTTCGTTTATCTTTCTCGGAACTACCGGCGTCGGCAAAACGGAACTGGCAAAGGCGCTTGCCGAATATTTGTTTGACGACGAGAATATGATAACACGTATCGATATGAGCGAATATCAGGAAAAATTTGCTGCAAGCCGCCTGATCGGCGCTCCTCCGGGATATGTAGGATACGAAGAAGGCGGTCAATTGACGGAAGCCATTCGTCGAAAGCCATATTCGGTCGTTTTGTTTGACGAAATCGAAAAAGCGCATCCCGACGTGTTTAATATCCTGCTGCAAGTGCTTGATGACGGGAGATTGACAGACAACAAAGGGCGTGTTGCAAATTTTAAGAATACGATTATAATAATGACAAGCAATACAGGGTCGTCTTTGATACGGGAAAACTTCGAAAAATTGACGAAAGACAACAAAATTCAAGTTGTGGAAGAAACAAAAGCAGAAGTGCTCGAACTCTTGAAAAAGACCATACGACCGGAGTTTCTGAATCGCATTGACGAGGTTATAATGTTTACTCCGCTGAATGAGGATGAGATACACCGGATTGTGGAAATGCAGATAGCAAACACTCAAAGGATACTTTCGAGAAATGGCATTACACTGACATTTACCGTTCCGGCGCTTGACTGCCTGGCAGAAAAAGGCTATGATCCCCTCTTTGGCGCCCGTCCCGTGAAACGTGTTATTCAAGATTTGGTACTCAACACGCTATCCGCAAAAATCCTCGCTAACGAAATTGACCATAGCCGTCCCGTAATAATAGATAAGGAGGAGGATAGTTTAACGTTTAAGAACTGATGTAAAGGTAAGGAGGGGCAATTCGCGCCCCTTTTTTATTTTTTAAAAAACTCATTGACATTCTCCACCGAACAGTCCTTTAATACCACCTTCTTGTCTTTGTCCAGTAAATACAGCGTTGGGATTGCTTTCAGGTCATAAGTTTCCTTTTCTCTTATATTTAATGATTTGTCATAGCCGTTGATCCAGTTTGAAGGAATTTCTGCAATATGTTCTTTCCATTTGTCAAGATTCTCGTCGGCATAAACCGCAAGAATTTTGAGGGTTCCGTTCCTAAGCAGTGGCGATATTTCCGCAGAGTTTCGAATCATATCCATCGCATTCCGACATTCGTCGCAGCCCGGATTATGAAATATAAGTAACAGATAATCGGATTTTATACCGTATAAATGTCCCTGTTTCCCGTTTGCCAGCGTATATTGTATATCTTCGGCTTTGTTGCCCGGACGGTTTTTACGGGCGAGATTCAAAATATATCGCGCACGAATTTTATACGTCTCACCTATGATGGAAGAGTTTACGAACTGTTCGAGAAACGGAATATAATGTTCGTCATTACGGAAAGGCGAGTTGGGCTCGTAAAGATAATGTTCGGCTTCGCGACTGAAATAGGCAAACATTACACTGTCCGCCTCTGCCGACTTCATCAACTTTGCCACGCCTTCCCTGATTTTGTCCGGCGAAGCATATCGAAAGAAATAAATAAAATCCACAAAAGCCTGTTCCGTAATATTATCGGGATTATGCACGTATGCCGTGTCCTTAAAGTTGAAATGATCCCAGAAATGCGTAACAAAGAAATTCGCGCGTTCTGTGATATCTTTCATGAATACGGGAGGGATAACACGTTCAAAATCTCCCGCCGCCGACGGAGCGCCGGATTGTGCGGACTTGTTGTTGCAACCGAAAAACAAGACTGTCGAAATCAGAAATATAACTTTTTTCATAATATTTTAATTGTCAAATTGAGAATGCAAAAATAATAAACTACTTTAAAATAACAGGCTTTTTTTCAAACGTTTTTTAATATTTTCGAGAATTATATGTATTTTTGCGGAAGATAATTTTTTTTCTTGAAAACATTATGGAAACACAAGTAAGAAAAACGCCAGCCGGCATCCGTACTCGCCTCCGTGCTTGCCTCCATGCCATCCTGTCATGTCATTTTAGGGGGGGGGGGGGGGGGGGGGAAATACCCAAAAAACAAAAATTTATTACCCAAAA
>JAITJX010000051.1 GCA_031278765.1 Tannerella sp.
AAAGCCGACATGGAGCAGTGTCCGGTGGCAGACCCTGTCCTTTTCGCTGCGATAGCTTTCTATCAACCGATAATAAGCATCGCTCTTGCCTTTGGCCGGATTATGGCGCAGTGAAAATCGGAAATACATATCGCCCGCAAAGGTACTCCATCCTCTTCCGGGAAGCAATACCACCTGTGCACTACAAACGAAAATTCCGACGAAAACGGCGCTTTTTTAGCTATTTTCCCCGCTAAACAGCTCTTGAACATAAGTGTATGTGATTTTTTCGCCTTTTGATACTCGCTTTTTTATTGTTATTTAACTGTTGCTTCGCTGAAAGCTGCAATATGGGTTAAGTATAAGAGTCATAATAAATATTCGTAACTATTGATTGTTGGGTATTTGCAGGAGATTGCCTCTGCATCGGATTCGATGATTATTTTTTCACCGTCCCAAACGGCATAACTGAAATGTTGCATCCAGTCTCCGATAATAACAAGATTTGACGTCGGTGTGAGTTCCTCATTTACGAGTATATGCAAATGTCCGAATATAAAATAGCTGACATCTTGATGCGTTTCGAGATACGAAAGAGCAAATGCTTTAAGATATTGTAAGTTTCGTTTTTGTGCAATTTTGATTTTTTCGGTTTTCAAACCGCTTATACGGCTACTGAGCGACCAGCGATGTGCAAACGCAAAAGTCCAGCGCGGATGTATCGAAGCATAAAGAATTTGACAGATACGGCTTTGGAATATACTTTGTATCATTCGATATTTGAAAGGTCTGTATCCTGTTTCATCTCCGTGTCCGAGAAAAAATTTTCTTCCGAACAGATTTGTTTCAAGAGGTTGCCGGTGTATTACAGCGCCGATTTCTTTCGGCAAATAATCAAACATCCAAATATCATGATTGCCTGTAAACAGATGTATTTCGATTCCTTTATCCGAAAGTTCGGCCAATTTGCCGAGAAAACGCACATGGCCACGCGGAACGATGTATTTGTACTCATACCAGTAGTCGAATACATCCCCAAGAAAATATATTGCACAAGCTTCGTCTTTGATGCCGTCAAGCCAGCGAACAAGTTTCTTTTCGACAGCCAACGGATTATCCGAATATTTATTACCCAGATGAATATCCGACAGAAAATATATTTTCTTTCCCTCCATTTCTAACGTCTACTGTCGCTCAAAGCAAGCCCAATTCAAGTTTTGCCTCTTCCGTCATCATGTCTTTGTTCCATTCCGGCTCAAAAACCATATTTACCTGCGAACTTTCGACGCCCTTGATTTCTTTTACTTTTTGCTGTACATCTTCGATAATAAAATCGGCAGCTGGGCAGCTGGGCGATGTAAAAGTCATTTCGATGACAACATTTTTGTCCTCATCAATATCCACTTTGTAAATAAGTCCCAAATCATAAATATTTACGGGGATTTCGGGATCATATACCGTTTTCAGTACCTTTACGATTTCTTCTTCGAGTTTCAAAAATTCATTTTCCATCATAAAAAGTTCCTTTCATCCGCATAACTGTAGTATGTTTTATCTGAAATAATTATATGGTCAAGTAGAACGATATCCAGCAGTTTGGCCGTTTCTTTCAGTTTCCGTGTAAGCGTATCGTCTTGTATGCTTGGTTGCAGGTTGCCCGAAGGATGGTTATGGCAAAGAATTATACCGTGACACGTGGTATTAATGGCGGCTTTCATCACAAAACGCAAATCGGATGACGTCCCGTTAAGGCCTCCCTGACTAACCTTTATCTTTTCGATAACTTTGCTTGCGCTGTTGGTCAAAGCCACCCAAAGTTCTTCGTGCGGAAGATCGCAAAGCAACGGATAAAAAATATCAAAGGCATCTTTACTGCATCTTATTGTCTTCCTTTCGAGAGGGTCGGATATGTTTTTTCTTCTTCCGAGTTCCATTGCAGCGGTTATTATTACAGCCTTTGCTTCGCCGATGCCTTTATATTTCATTAGTTCTTTAACAGTTAATTTTCCAAGCGCATTCAGGTTGTTGTAAACGCTGTTCAGTATTCGTTGCGAAAGTCGTACGGCTGTTTCCTTGCTGTTACCCGAACCAATCAGAATAGCAATAAGTTCAGCATCGGAAAGCGAAGATATTCCTTTTAGAAGCATCTTTTCTCGCGGGCGGTCTTCGACAGCCCATTCCTTAATGCGAAGTCTTTCGCCGTCTTCCATTTCTTTTTTTATTTTATACGGACGCGGTTCCGTTTCTACTTGCTGCTTATTCTGCTGATATAAGACCCATTGCGGGTATCGACTTCAATTTTCTCTCCGACATTGATGAATAGCGGCACTCTCACTTCTGCTCCGGTTTCTACGGTAGCCGGTTTCAGTGTGTTTGTTGCCGTATCGCCTCTAACGCCCGGTTCCGTATATGTAATCTCGAGAATCACGTGAGCTGGAAGTTCGCATGTCAAAATGGTTTCACTATCGGCATGTACCATAGCTTCGACCATATCGCCTTCCTTGAGAAACCGTACTCCGTCAATGCTGTCGCCCGGAATTGAAATCTGTTCAAAAGTTTCGGGATGCATGAAATTATAACCTGTATCATCTTTGTAAAGGAATTGATACGGACGGCGTTCGATACGTACTTCATCTATCTTCACGCCGGCATTCCACGTCTTGTCGATGACGCGACCTGTTGTTACGTTTTTAAGTTTTGTACGTACGAAAGCCGGACCTTTGCCGGGTTTAACGTGAAGAAATTCAACAATAAAATAATATGTGCCCTCCATATCTATGCACATTCCGTTTCTAAAATCTGCTGTTGTAGCCATAAAAAATATAATTGTTATTTGAATTATTTTCCAAAAAATCTCAATACATCGTTCCCGTTTGCATATATCAATAACGAGATAAGGATCACCATTCCTATAATTTGTGCATGTTCAAGGAATTTGTCGCCAGGCTTTCTTCGGATGATGACCTCGACAAGCAAAAATAATACATGTCCGCCATCAAGCGCCGGTATAGGCAGGATATTCATGAATGCAAGTATAATTGAAAGGAAAGCCGTACGTTCCCAGAAAAGTCGCCAATTCCATACCGATGGAAACATGTTTCCGATAGATCCGAAACCGCCCAGACTTTTAGCGCCTTCTTTTGTGAAGACATATTTCATATCTCCCACGTATCCTTTTAAAGTATTTATTCCCAAATTAACACCTGCCGGGAAGGATTCTAAAAATCCATATCCGGTATGTTGCGTTCCATATATTTGTCGGGGCGACTTTAACGTAATTCCTATTAATGCAAGCGTATCGACAGGTACGTTTAATTCGATTATCTGTCCGTTTCGCTCGACATCAAAAGGTACCGTTTGACCTTTATTCTTATACAGTTCGTCTTTTGCTTCGAACGCTAACAGCGTTTGAACCCCATTTATGCAAACAATACGGTCATTGGGCATTAATCCCGCATCAAGGGCTGATTTATACTCAACATTTTCAACCACCATCGGATAGCGGTAATCTGCGACAAAACCTTTTTTATCTCTAAGCATTCGTTGCATCACATCGTCCGGCATGTTGATAACCGTATCTTTACCGTTACGTGAGACGGTGACTGTCTCGGCATTTATAATTAGTCTTAAACAATTCTCATCAAGTCTTTCAAGAGGCGTATCGTCTGCTTTCAGTAAAATATCGCCATCCTGAAAACCGATATTTTTAAACGTGCTGCTGTATTCCATTCCGTAAGTTACTTTGGACAGCGGAATATACGTGTCTCCCCAATGAAACAGTATCATTGAATAAATTACAAGCGCTAACAGGAAATTGAAAATCACACCGGCCGTCATTATTAAAAGGCGTTGCCATGAGGGTTTAGAGCGAAATTCATAAGGTTGCGGTGCTTTTTCAAGATGCTCTTTATCAAGAGATTCATCAATCATTCCTGATATTTTGCAATATCCGCCGAGAGGCAACCATCCTATTCCGTATTCGGTATTGCTATTTGCAGGTTTGAATTTGAACAACGAAAACCACGGGTTAAAAAAAAGATAAAATTTCTCGACACGTGTTTTGAACAGTTTTGCGAAAATAAAATGTCCGAACTCATGTACCAATACCAGTATTGAGAGACTTAAAATAAGTTGTAATACCTTGATCCAAAATGTTTCCATATTTTTATTTTATATATATATTTTTTTTCTTATCTATTCTATTCTTCTATGCAGACTTTGAACAAGTTTCCAAAGCAATTTTGCGGGTTTCCGAATCGGATGCGACATAGTCTTCGTACTCCGGTTTGGGCACAAAGGTAGCGATTTTCATCGTTTTTGCAATAACATCGCTCATTTGCAGGAAACCAATCCTGTCATTCAGGAATGCCGAAACGGCGATTTCGTTGGCAGCATTGAGAATACACGGCATATTCCCTCCTTTTTTGACCGCTTCGAATGCAAATGTTAAGTTTTTGAATTTTTCGGTATCCGGTTTATAAAATGTAAATTCCCCTATTTCGAACAAATTCAATCTTTTCATTTTGCTGCTGAACCTGACGGGATACGAAAGCGCATAAACGATAGGAAGTTTCATGTCCGGAACGCTCATCTGAGCCATTACCGAACCGTCAAAGAACTGTACCATCGAATGAATGATTGATTGCGGGTGTATAATTATTTCTATACGTTCGGGCGAAACGCCGAATAGCCATTTTGCCTCAATCATTTCAAATCCTTTATTCATCATGGTTGCAGAGTCTATTGTGATTTTTGCGCCCATCGACCAGTTAGGGTGTCGCAGGGCTTGCGCTTTGGTTACGTGCTGCAAGCCTTCTATCGACTCGTTGAAAAAAGGACCGCCCGAAGCCGTGAGTAAAATTTTTTCGACAGGATTATCGTATTCCCTGTGACAGCACTGAAAAATAGCCGAGTGTTCGGAATCAACTGGAATTATCCGGATTGAGTTTTCTTTTGCAAGTTTCATAATCAGTTCGCCTGCTACGACCAACGTCTCTTTATTGGCTAGCGCTATGTTTTTTTTTGCTTTGATTGCCTCAATAGTCGGTCGCAAACCGGAATATCCGACCATTGCCGTAAGTACTATGTCAATAGGAGAGGCTGTAACAACCTGTGCAATGGCATCTGCTCCAGCCCATACTTTAACCGGTAAACCTTCCAGAGCTTCTTTCACTTCGGGGTATTTACGCTCATTCGCAATTACAACAGTATCAGGAATATATTTAATAGCCTGTTTTATTAGCAGCTCCGCATTGTTGTTTGCAGTCAAGGCATACACTTCAAACATATCTTTATGCTCATCAATCACTTCCAATGCCTGTCTGCCGATAGAACCCGTCGAACCTAATATTGCTAATTGTTTCATGCAATTTAAAGTTAAAAATTGAGGACTAAAAATCAATAAATTTCGAAGGATTAACCGGTATTCCTTTGTGCCAAATTTCGAAATGAAGATGAATGCCGGAAGACAGCTTGCCGCTATTTCCTATTATTGCGATTGCCTCTCCCGCAAGTACGTGTTCTCCAATTTTTTTCAATAATTTATCGTTGTGCATATATATCGAAATGAAGTCGTTATCATGCTGCAAAGTTATAATATTGCCGAAATTGCCGTCATATCCGGCATAAACAACCGTACCGTCAAGCGTTGCAAGCACCTTTGTCTCGAATGCCGCCGTAAGATCTATGCCAAAATGACTCTTATCGTCTCTGAACGACGAAGAAATAACTCCTTTCAACGGTTTATGGAAAACCAGTTCGCCGCTTTCGGGGTTCAACGTGTTGATTTTATATTTTTCCTCTTCTTCAAATCGCTCTACGTATGCTGTTTCTCTTTCTCCGCGCGGGATTTCATAATTTGAGACAGTATATGACATGGAATCTATTTTCCGGATAGAATCCACACTTATATTTCCCGACAATATGGCTGTCAGATTTTCAAGATAGTGTGCCTGTATGGCTATTTTTTTTTCGAGCGAATCGGCCGTCATGGCATTTTTTAATATTTCCTGACGGATTTCAACGTCAAGGTAACCGGGAAGGTAGTTGCGAATAGGCGTCAGAATGATTATTACGGAGGTTAAGACTATCAAAACGAAGGCAAACAACCCCAAATATACGATTACAGACAACTGAGACAAGCGAAAAGACCATATATTTTCCAATGTTGATTCATTGAAAAGCAACAGCTTATATTTGAATCTGATACGTTTCCATAATGATTTTATATGTTGCTTCTTTTCCATATTTATTGCGTTAAATATCTGTAAATCCTTCAGGCAATTTCATATATATTATCTTTTCCGTGTGACTTATATGTTGATACAAGTTAAAAGGAACGATTATGTCTTTCCCTCCGCAGTCTGCCTTCAACAGGATATTCGCCGTACTGTCGTCCACATCGGTTATAACACCTTTAAACGACAGGTTTTCATCAATAATCTGATAACCGGTATATGCAGGTTTTTTCGATTTTTCGTTTTTTTTGATCAGGTAAGCGTATAAACAGGCCGTCTTTCCTGTAAAGATTTTAACATCGCGCTCGGAATCAATGTCCTCAAATTTAACAAGTACCGAACCGGCGCTTTTAGGCCTGACTGATTCGATAAAAAAAGGAACCGGTATTCCATCCATTTCGCAGAATACAGGCGAATCTTTTCCAAAATCAGGCAATTCACAATTTGTAACAAGAGTTATCTCTCCCTTTACGCCATGGGGTCTTCCAAACGTTCCTGCGTTGTACAAGTCTTTTTTATCTATCATTTTTTTTTAAACATCTATTCTCGAAATTCTTGCACCAAGAGTGTTCAGGCGAGCGTCAATACATTGATAGCCTCTGTCTATCTGTTCAATATTATCAATTCGACTTGTTCCTTTTGCGCTCATTGCGGCTATAAGCAAGGCGATTCCGGCGCGAATATCAGGGGATGTCATCTTGGCTGCGCGTAATTTATTACGGTTGCCCAGACCGATAACAGTCGCGCGATGAGGATCGCACAGAATAATTTTTGCTCCCATATCTATCAGTTTATCCACAAAAAAGAGGCGACTCTCAAACATTTTTTGGTGTATAAGCACGCTGCCTTCCGCTTGTGTAGATACAACAAGCATTACGCTTAACAGGTCGGGGGTAAGTCCCGGCCACGGCGCGTCGGCTACCGTCATGATCGAGCCGTCTAGAAATGTTTCTATTTCATATTTTTTCTGTACCGGAATGAATATATCGTCTCCCCGTTCTTCAAGATTTATACCCAGACGCCTGAAGGAATCGGGAATAATGCCAAGCTGATGATATGCCGTATTTTTTATCGTAATTTCCGAGGACGTCATTGCCGCCATACCGATGAAACTGCCTACTTCTATCATGTCGGGCAATATCCGGTGAGTTGTCCCATGAAGACTTTTAACCCCCTGAATCGTGAGAAGATTAGAACCTGTTCCTTCTATTTGGGCTCCCATATTTTTCAACATATAGCATAATTGCTGTATATAAGGCTCACAGGCGGCATTGTATATTGTAGTGACGCCTTCCGCAAGTACTGATGCCATAATGATATTGGCCGTTCCGGTAACGGAAGCCTCGTCAAGCAATATATATTTGCCTCTAAGACGCGGTGCGGTCATTTCGCATACATGCCTGTCTTCATCATAATTCAGCTTTGCGCCCAATGCCTTCAGGCCTGTAAAATGCGTGTCAAGACGACGGCGACCTATCTTATCGCCTCCGACTTGCGACAACACCGCTTTGCCGAAGCGTCCTATCATCGGGCCTGTCATTAGCACCGAGCCGCGCAGCGCCAATACTTTTTTGATATATTCTTCCGAATGAATATATTCAAGATTCACACTGTCGGATTGAAACGTATAAGTATCATCAAAGGGTCGCTCTATCTTAACGTTAATTTCTTTAAGTAACTGTATCAGGTTGCGAATATCAAGTATATCGGGAATATTCCGGATTTCAACCTTCTCGGATGTCAATAACGAGGCGCAGATAACTTGCAATGCCTCATTTTTGGACCCTTGAGGATATATCTCACCTTTTAATTGATGACCTCCTTCGATGATAAAAGAACTCATGAGCTATTTTCGTTGATGGTTTTTCTTGTTATTCTTGTTATTCCTGCTATTCTTGTTTGAAAAATCAATCAGCAGATTAGAATCTGCCAGTTTGACGGTATCCACGTAACGGATAATTTTCCCGCGCGACAATTCGGCAAGATCGCTCAATATCTTCTCGTCGTCTACAGAATCCTTATTCCACGTCAGGAACGATTTCTTCATCTGGTTTGCCGTCAGCAGTATCAGCGCTTCCTTTTCTTCCCCCTCTTCCATACTGGCCGCTTCATTTATCAGGCGTTCGAGCGTTTGACCATAATGCTTGTACCTCATTTTCGTGTTACCGTATGGAATCACTTGAGGATGACTGTACAGGTTTTCCTTCTTTATTATTTCGTAAGGATAATCAACATCAAGTTTAAAGTCGGACATGATCGCAAGATGATCCCACAAAATATGCTTGAAGTCATTGATATCTCTCAAATGCGGGAACATATTCCCCATGACGCCTATGATGGCATGGGCGCAGCGATTGCGCTCGTCTCTTTGCTCTATCGTCAAACAATAATCTACCATGTTTTGAATATTGCGACCATATTCGGGCAATATCAGTTGTTTGACATTTGTATTGTATATCATATTATTAATTGAATATATTAGTCTTTTCATCATTCTTTTTGCAACATATAATCATTGATTATTTTCACAAAATAATCGCGGGAAAGAACCCCTACGCCTGTTTGCACTTTTCCCGACAAAAAGATAAACAGATACGCAGGGATACTTTTAATTTGAAATACCGATGCAAGTTCGCGTTCTGTGTCCACATCTATTTTATATACGATTATTTTCCCCCGATATTCTCTCGCAAGTTCTTTCAATACCGGAGATACCCTTCGACACGGAGCGCACCAGTCCGCATAAAAATCTATTATACACGGCAATTCCCCTTCATAAACCCACTTGTCGGGATTTTTTTCGTAATTCCATACTTCTTTTAAGAAACCGGCTTTGTTTAGAACGACCACATCGCCAACCGTATCCGCCTTTTCAGATGTTTGGGCGGGCAAACTGTTTGTTGCAAATAAGACAACCAATATAAATATAAATTTCAACTTCTTCATTCGCTTTTCAATCTTTAAATAAAGTGCAAATGTAAGGATTATTTTTTACTTTTGCACTTTATGCAGATAAACGAATCTTTAAAAAAAATTATTGCCGAACATCTTAACGACGATGTAAATCAACTTATACTCAATCATTCAAGATTTAAGAATATTGATATTAAATTTGCTGCGCAACAAATTGAGGCAAGAAAAATAATTAAACATAAATTGCCGGACTGGCGCAAAAACTATAATTTGATTTTCCCTTCCACTTTAGCGGCAGAGCAATGTTCTTCCCAACGCACGGCTTTGTATAAACAAAGATTTGTGAACAGGAACGATACCATATACGACATGACCGGAGGACTGGGCGTCGACGCTTTTTATTTCTCTCAAAAAGCCGAAAAAGTCGTCTATATGGAGCATAACAAACATTACTGTGAAGCGGCGATAAACAATTTTCATGCGCTTAACGTTGATAATATTGACATCTTAAACATTTGCTGCACTCAACTGCTCAAACCTCATTCCCCGCCTCCGGCGCTGCATCCCCAATCTTCGCCGCAGAAGCCTGTTTTATACATTGACCCTTCGCGCAGAAAAGACAATAACAAACGAGTGTACGACCTGAAAGACTGTGAACCCGATTTAACGGATATATGGACGGATTTGCAGAAAATCAGCAGCAAAATCATCGTCAAACTCTCGCCGATGATCGACATCACCCATGTTGTCAGACAACTCTCCGGAATAGTTGAAATCCATATTGTTTCGATTCGCAACGATTGCAAGGAAATCATCGTTATTGCAGAGCAATCATCGAACCGTACGATTAAAATATCATGCATTAACTGTTTACATGACGATACGGAAGAGACTTTTGTTTTCACTCCCGACAAAGAAAAAACAGCCTCGGTACATTTTGCTTCGGACGTTAAAAAATACCTCTGCGAACCCAATGCTTCGGTTTTGAAAGCCGGAGCATATAAATATGTTGCAGCGCATTTCAATATAGAAAAATTGCATCCGGGCTGCCATCTTTACACATCGGACCGTTTGATAGAACACTTCCCGGGAAGAATTTTTGAGACCCTGGAGATATACCCGTTCAATAATCATACCTGTAAGACATTATCAAAGTCGATTACAAATGCAAACATTACCGTCCGCAATTTTCCTCTTTCGGCCGAAGAACTTCGTAAAAAACTTAAAATTAACGACGGAGGAGACATCTACCTGTTTGCCGGCATTATGTCGGACGATAAAAAAATATTGATACAATGCCGGAAAAAATCAGATGCTGCCGGAAATTCTGCAGCGTCCGTGCACTCCGCCAGTCGCATTGCGAACCCGCAGGGTGACGTGCTACTTGTCACTAACCGTTAACCACTAACCGTTAAATCTTAAACCGCAGCTCGCCTGAAAAAAAATAATTTGCAAAAATCATTGTTTTATAAAAAACAATATCTACATTTGCACGTGAATTAACAACAATTTCATTCAAACAAAGAACATGAGAGTACAAAACAGCAAAACAATACAACACCCTGCACCCCTCTTTCCGGAAGAGCGCAACCTGCGGATGTGTGGGGGGGGG
>JAITJX010000119.1 GCA_031278765.1 Tannerella sp.
CCATTTTCCCCGCTAAACAGCTCTTGAACATAAGTGTATGTGATTTTTTCGCCTTTTGATACTCGCTTTTTTATTGTTATTTTACTGTTGCTTCGCTGAAAGCTGCAATGTGGGGTAAAGTATGCTGATTCATATAAAGCCGAAATTGATGTAAAAAAACGCTTCACATGAAACGCAAGGCATAGTCTCCTGAATCACACAGAAATATTAATAACAAGCATTCTTGTTCCACTTCGCTTTCGTCCGACAAATTGCGGACAGACTTGGCCGGTATGCCTTTCTTTTCATTGTAAAGCAGACGGAATTACCGTTTCAAATTGTTCCAGCTTTATTTCATTTGCCAAACTATAGCGTGGATGATGGGAATCCAATGTGTCGCTTAGTACGAAAAACAGACTTTTTTGATGTCCTTTTTCTTGAGTATTGATGTTTTATTAACAGCAAACAAGTAATCGTCGTGGATTCTGCCAAGCTACAGTAGCGACAACGTTATGATATTTATCAATTACCTTTTATCCTTTTTCTTATTTCTTCAACGAGATGGCTTGCACCGATGCGGAACAAGTCTTTGTTCAGCCAGTCTTTGCCCAATGTTTCTTTCACAATAGTGTAGTATTTCACAGCATCTTCGGCGATTCTAATACCGCCGGATACTTTTATACCTGTCCTGATACCTTCCATCTCATTGTATTTTTTCAACATTCTGCATATCGCATATACGGCTTCGGGGGTAGTTCCCGGATATTCCTTTCCTGTTGAAGTTTTTACGAAGTCAGCGCCCGAATAACATGTGAGAATCGTAGCTTTTCCGATATTTTCAACATCATTCAGAGCGCCGGTTTCTATTATCACTTTCAATCGTGCATTTCTGCAACTTTCTTTGATTTCATTGATTTCATCGGCAAGCGTCTCGTAATCTTCTTCCCAAAAATAACCGAGATTCATAACAATGTCAATCTCGTCAGCGCCGGACATTACGGCAAGCGCCGTTTCGGCAATCTTCACTTCCGGGAATGTCTGTGATGATGGAAAACCGCCTGCTACCGAAGCAATTTTCACGCCTTGCGCCGTAAGCGCCTGTTTGACGGTCTCTACAAATAGCGGATAAGTACAAATAGCGGCAACGTTTTCAACATCGGGATGCGTCCCTTCGTAACTGTTCACTTTTGTTTCAACCATTTCCCAGATACTTTCCTTAGTATCAAGACTGTTGAGCGAAGTCAAGTCAATCAAACCATGAATTTTTTTCAAAACTTCGGAATTGAAATTTTCACTGTAATGCTTGTCCAGCAAAATTTTAACCTTTTCAGAAACTGCTTTTTCCGTCGGCAAATCGTACTTGTTAAATATATCAAGATACTTGTTGGCCTTAATATCGGAATATTCGCATTCATGCTCGTAATGATGTATTCCCATATTTATAATTTGCAATTTTTTAAATGTCTTTCCTTGTCTCTATTTGTTTTTTTGTCCAAGTTTTTTACAAACGCTTCGGTTAAATTGACGCCTGTTTGATTTGCCAAACATATCAAAACCCATAAAATGTCCGCCATTTCATCGGACAAATCAAAATCGGCTTCTTCTTTTTTAAACGATTGTTCGCCGTATTTTCGGGCAATCACCCGCGCCAATTCGCCGACTTCTTCTGTCAAACATGCCATGTTGGTAAGTTCGTTGAAATAGCGTACTCCATACGTTTTAATCCATGTATCCACTTGATTTTGTGCTTGTTTTATAGTTAAATCCCGCATTTTTTATATGATTTTTATGCAAATGTAGGAAATTTAGTAGAAATTCCGAACTTTATATTAAATAATTGCACAAATAATTTGGATTTATAAAATTAATCCTTACCTTTGCACCCGCAATTGACAAAATGCAAGTGGAGATTTGCTAGCTCAGCAGGTAGAGCACATCCCTTTTAAGGATGGGGTCCTGGGTTCGAATCCCAGGCAAATCACTTCATTAAGAGGCTGTTTATAAAAAGCAGTCTTTTTTTATTCCAGATAATAGAGAATTTGACCGCTGATTTGCAGCAGCGAAATTTCACACAGTTTTGTATTGTATTCGGCAATTGACTGGCGTTCCTTGGCTTCGAGAAGGTTATTTTGCGCTTCACGCAATTCAATACCCGACAAATCGCCAAGTTTATAACGTTCGATGGCTATTTCGTGGTTTTCTTGTGCAACATTCAGGTTTTCTTTTTCCAAGTTCCAAAGTTCCAAATTGTTACGATACGACATCCATAGATTCGACAGGTCGGCTTTAAGCGACAATTCAAGTTCCTGTCGGCTCAGTTCGCTGTTTTCCACTTGAATACGTGCGTTGTGCTGTTCGCGTCTGCGATTGAATCCGTCGAAAATGTTGAATCCGACCGTAACACCGTAGTTCATTCCCAATCTTTTCTGCAGTTCAACGCTACCGGTTCCGTAGCGGTTATCTGTTAAACCGTATCCGGCATTTACTCTAAAATAGGGATAATTTTGGCTGCGGATTTTTTTCAATTCCAGCTCGGATATTTTTGTATTTGAATACGAAGCCAGCAACTGCACATTGTTACCGAATGTTTTATTCATTAAATCATTTTTATCAAGGAGCGGTTGGGTTATGATTATCGTATCCGAAATATCGTATTCTTTATCCACCGAATCAAGTCCCATTAATTCGTTAAGTTTAATTTGTGAGGCATATACGGTTTCAATTTGTGTAAAAAGTTGCGAACTGTCGGTATTGAAATCGACTTTGGCCTGTTGCAGTTCGAGGCGCGACATGGAACCAATCGTATAACGTTCTTCAACGATACGCAAACGTTCTTTTGAAAGTCCGACAGCAGAACGCAGATTGAGAAGTCTGATACGCTGACGAATAAGGTTATAATATTCGGAAGTGATATTGGCGACCAAATTCTCAATTTCGAGGCGGGTATTAAGTTCGCTTTTGTTTTTCAATTCTTTCAACCGTGCATAGTCGGCTTGAATCCCGAAACCGTCGAATAACGTCCAATTAAGATTAATGTCTGCATTTAATGTGCTGTTATTCACATTTTTCTCCTTCAATGTCGTACCGTCTTTGTAATCGGAGGCATTATCGTATATGTCTCCCGAAAAACCGCTGTTGAAAGATATTTCCGGTAAATAGCCGGCATTGCCCAAGGTTACATCGTTAGCAGTAATTTTTGTTTCATTCTTAGTTATTCTGATGGAATAATTGTGTTCAAGACCTATTCCGATACACTGTTTCAATGTATAAAATTCTTGGGATGCGGCGCAAAAACTGTTAATAATTAATATTGTAAAAATAATATGTTTCATACTTGTTTCTTTTTAAGATTGGAAGCAATAAAACTGTACATGGCTGGAACAACGTACAATGTCATGAATGTTGAAATAACCATACCTCCTACTACGGCGGTACCCATCGCAATACGTCCGTTGGCACCTTCGTCGGAAGCAAACATTAGTGGTATAGTTCCGATAATGATAGAGATACTTGTCATTAAGATGGGGCGAAGGCGTTGCGTTGATGCAATGCGTATGGCTTTTTCCTTTTCTATTCCGGCGCTTTGTCGCTGATTGGCAAATTCTACAATTAAAATTCCATTTTTCGCTACAAGACCTATCAACATGATAATGCCTATCTGACTGAAAATATTCATGGTTATTCCCCATATTTTCATAAAGATCAATGCTCCCGCAACGGCAAGCGGCACAGTGAACATCACGACAAGCGGATCTTTGAAACTCTCAAACTGTGCAGCAAGGATCAAATAAATCATTACCAGTGCAAGCATGAGCGCAAACATCAAACTGTCCGAACTTTCGCGAAACTCTTTTGATTCGCCCGAAAGCGCTGTTCGGAACGTCTCGTCGAGCGTTTCTTTTGCTATTTTATCCATTTCATCAAGACCGTCTCCAATGGTATATCCCATGTTCAATCCGCTTGAAATCGTAGCCGAGACGAAACGGTTATATCGGTAAAGTTGTGGCGGGGCAACGTTTTCAACGAGACTTACAAGATTGTCGAGCTGGATTAATTCGCCGTTATTGCTACGCACATAAATGGATTTCAGGTCAAGCGGTGTATTGCGTTGCTGACGGTTGATTTCACCGATGATTTGGTATTGTTTACCGTTCATGTAGAAATAACCCATACGTTGCCCGCTTAGGGCGTATTGCAGCGTTTGGGATATATTTAGCGTACTTACGCCGAGCAGAGAGGCTTTGTCGCGATTTATTTCTATACGCGCTTCCGGTTTGGTGAATTTCAGGTTGGCGTCTGCCATCTGGAAGACCGGACTTTCGTTTACTTTTTGCATGAATGCGGGCAAAACCTCCTGCAATTTATTGATATTTGTGGCTTGGAGTACGTACTGTACGGGCATTCCACCTCGTCTGCCGCCAAAAGTGGATTGTTGCTGTACAAATCCGCGTGCAAGCGTTTCTTTTCTTACTTCTGTGCTCAGTAATTCGGCTATTTCCATCTGCGAGCGCTCTCTGTCGCTTATATCTGGCAGCAAAACGCTGATGAATCCCATTGAACCGAACGAACGGGTGGTGATGACCCGCTTTTCATAAACGACAGAATCGGCGACGTCTTCGAGTTTATCGGAAAAATCGCGTACAAATTCATAAGTCGAACCTTCGGGTCCGCGTATATTTATAGTAATTTGCGAACGATCTTCCATTGGAGACAATTCCGACGGGATCATTTTCCATAATATGACGATGCCGCCGAACAATACGGCCATTATCGCTATTGCTACCCATTTAACTTTCAGAAAACCGTCTAATGAGGTTGCATAAATATTGTTCATCCACACAAAGAAAGGCTCTGTTTTTCTGTAAAACCAGTTTTTCTTTTCCGTGTATTTCAACATTTTCGTCGAGAGCATGGGGGTAAACGTCAGCGCCACAAATGCCGAAATAGCCACCGAACCGGCTATCACGATGCTAAATTCCTTAAACAGCCGGCCGGTCATACCTTCCATAAAAACAATAGGAATAAACACGGCTATCAAGGTTACGGTTATCGACACGACCGCAAAAAATATTTCCTTCGAGCCTTCTATTCCGGCCTGAACCGGTTTTATTCCCTGTTCTATGCGTACATAAATATTTTCGACGACCACAATGGCATCATCAACAACAAGACCTACCGACAGGACTATTGCCAGCATGGTCAGTACGTTAATGGAGAATCCGGCAATGAACATGATGAAAAATGCGCCGATGAGCGAAACAGGGATCACAACGATGGGGATAAGCGTAACGCGCCAGTCCCGTAAAAAGAGGAAAACGACGATGATTACAAAAAAGAACGCTTCGTATATGGTGTGTTGTACTTCGTTGATGGAGGCGCGAATAAACTGTGTATTGTCATATACCATTTCGATGGATACATCTTCAGGAAGGTCTTTTTTGATCTGTTCGATTCGTTTGTATGCTTCATCGGCAATTTCGATATGATTGGCGCCCGGTTGCGGAATAATTACGGTCATCACCATCGGTTCGCCATTACGTTTGAGAATACTTTTAATGTCTTCGGGATAAAGTTCGGCATATCCAATGTCTTTAAAGCGTATTATATTGTTATCGCTTTCTTTGATGATCAGACTGTTGAAATCTTCGGCGGAAAGCATCAATCCCATTGTACGGATGGAGAGTTCTACCGTATTGCCTTCAATGCTTCCTGAGGGTAATTCTACGTTTTCGGCTTCGACGGCGTTTCTGATATCGAGCGTTGTTATGCCGTATCCTGCCATTTTTGTCGGATCTATCCATAGACGCATGGAATAGCGCTGTTGCCCCCATAAATCAACGCCGCTTACGTTTTGAATCGTTTGCAACTGTTCTTTTACTGTCAGTTCGGCTATTTCGGTCAGTTCCATCAGCGAACGCCGGTTACTGCGGACGCCGATTTGCATGATCGGTTGCGCGTCGGCATCGGCTTTGGAGACGGTCGGAGGGTCGCAATCGCGCGGTAAATAGCGCTGTGCACGTGAGACTTTGTCGCGTACGTCGTTTGCCGCTGTTTCCAGATCGACGGAAAGTTCAAATTCGACGGTAATACGGCTTTGCCCCTGACTGCTAACGCTACTCAGAGAACGAATGCCAGGGATGCCGTTGATGTTCATTTCCAGCGGTTCGGTTATTTGATTCATGATAACTTCGGCATTGGCGCCCGGATATGACGTTTGTACCGAGATAACGGGTTGATCTACGCTCGGATATTCTCTGACGCCGAGCGACGTATATCCGATAAATCCGAATAAGAGGACTATCAGCACCAGTACGGTTGCCAGTACGGGACGTTTTATGCTTAGTTCCGAAATATTTGCCATATCTTTTTTTTATTCTTTTTGCAGATTGTCAATAATTACCGGCAAGCCGGCTCGCAGTTGCATCACTCCGGTAGTTATTACCGTATCGCCCAATTGCAGTCCGCCGAGAATCTGCACCATGTCTGCCGTGCGTAATCCCCGTATAATTTCGACAGGTTGCGCTTCTCCGTCACTATACTTGTATACAATACTTTTTCCCATTTCGGGAATGACGGCTTCGCTCGGCACTACGATTGCATTTTTTATTTCGCGTTTTTTTATTTCTACCGACACGTATCTGCCGGGTTTTATGGCTTCGTTTTCGTTGGGGAATATCGCTCTTGCTTTCAGCGTGTGTGTTTTGGGTTCTATTTCGCTTTCTACCGCATATACGGTAGCATTGTATTTTTGTTCTTTACCGTCGGTATTTTGCATGTAGAATGTGATATTGGTACCGTCGAAAACGTCTGTGGCATAATATTCGTTGATTGAAAATTCGATTTTGAGCGGACTGATTTTTGTCAGATTCACGATGACTGTTGCCGGTGTTACATAAGCGCCTTCGCTCACGAGGCGCAAACCGACAATTCCATCGAACGGTGCGCACAGCTCTGTTTGAGCAATATGTGCCTTGACAAGTTCGATATCTGCCATCAACTTTTCATATTCGGTCGTTACCTGCTCGTATGCTTCCTGACTGACGGCGTCTTTTTCGAGCAGTGTTCCCTGACGGAATACGCGGTCTTTTGCCAGCTGCACCTGTGCTTCGAGTTTTTTGAGTTCAGCTTGCAGGGGTTTGTCGTTGATTTTTGCGAGTAATTCACCTTTTTTCACATGGGTTCCTTCTTTGAAATAGATGGCTACGATTTTACCGGATGACTCGAACGATAAATTTACTTCTTCGTCGGGCAATGTACTTCCTATAGCTCTGCCCATATCCGTCAATTCTTGTTGTCTCAATACAATAGCATTGATGTTTAGCGCTTGGCGCTGTCGTGCAAATGACGTCCCTGAGGCTGGCGTCACCGCTTTTCCCGTATTTTCCTGTTGTTTCAGTTGAGGATATACCAACAGCCCGATGATTGTCAAGGCTATTATCCCCATAATGCTCCATTTTACCGGTTTAGTCATAGTCTTTGTTTTTTTTATTACAATAACAAGCTAATAGACTGTAAAAGTATTTTAAAGTTTAAATGCTTAAATATAATTTTTCTTAAAAAACTATATTTTTCCGTGCCGACGGGCGTTATTTTACTCTTGGAAAGACATGAACAGTACTTCGATTTATATCCGTCGCATACATGCAGAAAGAGGAATACAGTTTTCGTTTTATTTCTTCCATATCCATTGTTTTGTGCAATTCTTCGGCCAGGGATGTTACGCCTTTGTCCGTGAAACCGCAAGGGTGGATATATGAAAAATACGATAAATCGGTATTGATGTTCAGCGCGAAACCGTGCATGGTGACGTACTTGCCGGCGCGTACGCCTATGGCGGCAATTTTGCGGGGATTTTTTCCTTCCGCATCCAGCCATACTCCGGTTGCATTTTTCATGCGCATTGCTTTCACTCCGTATTCGGCCAGCGTGAAAATCACGGTTTCCTCGATACAGGCAATATATTCTCTGAGCGAGAGGTGGAATGTTTCCAGATCCAAAACAGGATAGCAAACAATTTGTCCGGGGCCATGGTAAGTAATATCTCCGCCTCTTTCTATATGATAGTATGAGGCGGAGATTTTTTGCAGAAATGACTCGCCAATCAGCATGTTGTCGCTTTTCCCGTTTTTTCCCAGCGTGTATACATGCGGATGTTCGCATACGATAAACTGCTGTACACAGTCGTCTTGCTTTGGAGTATTTATTCCGGTTTTCCACTTAAGCAGCGCGTCAAACAGCGCTCTTTGCCTGTCCCATGCCACTTTGTAGTCTATTGTTCCCCAATCGGAATATTCTATTGCCTGTTTCATAACACCGTACGTTTTCTGATTTTCGAATGGATAAAGCTGCGTTCCGCCATAAAGGAAGAACGTACCAGCGGCGCGCTTTCCACGCTTTCGAAGCCAATTTCCAATGCGTATTTCCTGTATCTTTCAAATTGGCCGGGCGTTATATATTCGGCTACGGGGAGATTATTTTTCGAGGGCTGCAAGTATTGGCCGATTGTAACCATCCGGCAGCCCGAAGTTCTTAAATCCCTCAAAACCGCCCTGACTTCTTCTTCCGTTTCTCCCATGCCTGCCATAATTCCCGATTTCGTAACAAACCCTTTGGATGCTGATTTCCGTAATACATCCAGACTTGTTTCGTATTTCGCACGGCTTCTTACCTGCGGCGACAATCGGGCGACTGTTTCTACGTTGTGGCCGAAAATGTCGGGTTTTGACTCAAAAACAGCATCCAAGCAAGCGTCGATATTGTCGAAGTCAGGAGTTAATACTTCTATTAATGTCCGGCGGTTTTTTCTACGGACGGCATAAATCGTTTTTGCCCAGATCTCTGCTCCCTTATCATGCAAATCGTCTCTGTCTACAGAGGTGATGACACAATGCTTTAACTGCATTTTGAAAACGCTTTCTGCCACCTTTTGAGGTTCGTCGCTGTCAGGAGGAAGCGGTTTCCCCGTTTTCGTTGCACAGAATTTACAGGAGCGCGTGCATATATCTCCCAGAATCATGAACGTTGCCGTTCCCATGTTCCAGCATTTGCATATATTGGGACATTTGCCGCTGCTGCAAATCGTATGTAAGTTGTTTTGTTCTACGATCTGCTTTACTTTAAAATATTCTCCGCCTGTCTCTAATTTTATTTTTAACCAGTCTGGTTTTCGTATCATCATCGTACAAAAATAATTTACAAAATTATGACTTTTCTTTCAATAAGCAAATTTTTTTCATCCGGCGGGTACGGATATCTCTCTTTCTCAAGCCGGTACTTTTTTTCTTTTCCCCAAAAGAGTTATCCTGAGGAAATGATTTTACATGATGGCAAAGAGCATGTTTAAATCTAGCGATGGAAACGGTGGTTGCCTTTGGGCAAATCAATTGCAATAAACAATACAAATGCTTCCGATACAGGGGTCGGGAGAGGGTCAATATGGATTTTGCCATACTGATAACGAAATTTTTGTATCCGGATTTGTTTGTTTATTTCACATCGTTGAGCTCCTTTAGAATGAGGTTTACATCCTCTTCTGTGGAATCGAGTTTCGATTTGCAGATTTTGATCAGTTGCGTCGCGCGCTTGACTTTTTCCGACAGATCGTCTATCGAAATATCTTTCTGTTCGATTTCGGTTACGATTTTTTTCAATTCTTCAAATGCTTCCGTGTAGTTTGTTTGCTCGTTCATTGTGATTTTCTTTGTGTTATTTGGACCGTACTGATAATTTCTCCGTCAAATATAATCGTATGCAATGCATCGCCCGCGCTTAGTTGCGAGACGCTTTTTAGGGCTTTGCCATTGTGAAGGGTCATGCTGTATCCACGCCGCAGGAGTTCTTTCGGATCCAGAGTGTGCAGATGTTTTTGTATGTTCTCTATTCGCATGGCTTGTTCGCCGAGCAGTTGCAATGATTTGTCTGCAAGCTTTTCGTGCAGCAGGATGAGCTGGTTGCGGATGTAAAACAGGGCGGATTGACTTGCCGAACGAAACAGTTTTGTTTCCATTTGAAATTTAAGTCGCTCGCCACTGATAATGCGGTTAGCGATGGTAACTGTTTTCTGTTTCGCATTTCCGAGCGCTGCGGAAAAATTATGGAATTGAAGGATGAGGAAATCGGCAAGATCGGTGGGTGTGATTAAATTCCGGCAGGCGACTTTTTCAACGACTGTTTCGTTTGTGATATGCCCGATACCGGTCAGAACAGGCAAGGGGAATAATGCGATTTCCTTTGCCAGCAGATAGTTGTTGTATGACGAAAGCCCGATATCTCCGCCTCCTCCGCGCACGATGAGTACGGCATCAAAATGATGCATTACTTTCCGGATACGTTGCAGTTGGGCGGAGATGGATTGAACGACTTTTTCGCCCTGCAAGAGCGAAGGAAACAGGAGATAAAAAACACAATATCCGGCGGCATTGTTTTCTATTTTCCCCAGAAAATCTCTGTATCCTTTGCTGGTTTCTACCGAAATAATTGCAATTCGTTGCGGCAGCAAAGGGATTTTCAGCAATCTGTTCCGGTCGTAAATGCCTTCTTCTTTCAATCGGCGAATGGTGTCCTGCTTTTCTCTTTCGAGGTCGCCTAATGTATATTCGGGATCAATATCTGTGATATGTAAGGTTAATCCGTGGGAAGGCTCAAAGATAATTTCTGCCAAAAACAAAATCTTGATGCCATCTTTCAACGGTTCGTCAAGTGTTTTCAGAAAAAAACTGTTTATTCGCATGTAGTCGCTTTTCCACAGGACAGCCCGCATCTGGGCAATTATTTTTCCATCCTGCTTTTCAATCAGGTCGGGGTAACAATGGCCGGAATGTTTGTAAAAGTTCAACTTATTCATTTCCGCTTTTACCCAAAAAGAACTTTTATATCTGTTCGTAATCGTTTTTCGAATGCTGTTCATTACCTCAAGCAAAGAGAAAACGGATTTGTTCTTAATGATTTCCGACATATTTTTTTGTTACTTTTTCCCCGTGGAGATAAGGGGAATCGAACCCCTGACCTTTTGACTGCCAGTCAAACGCTCTAGCCAACTGAGCTATACCCCCGTTGCGGATGCAAATATACAATAATATTCCGGATATTCTATTTTTCATGGTGAAATTAGCAAAAAAAATATCTTCTCCAGGCGTCTTGTTTATGCTGCATCCTGCGGTTTCCTGTCCACAATAGCGGCAACGACGACGTCGCCGGTTACGTTTACGGCTGTCCGAAGCATGTCAAGCGGGCGATCAACGCCTATTATCAGCGCCAGTCCTTCCGGCGGAATACCTACGGAAGCAAGTACGACGGTAAGTATCACAAAACTTCCTCCCGGTATGCCCGGCGTACCGATGGAAGAAAGTATTGTCATGCCGAGAACTGTCAATATCTGTGACATGTTGAGGTCAATGCCAAGTACCTGCGCTATGAACAGGACTGCAATTGCTTGATAGCAGCTCGTTCCGTCCATATTGATCGTTGTGCCGATGGGAAGGGCAAAAGAAACTATCTCTTTTGAAATTTTGAGTTTCTTTTCTGCCGTTTCCATGTTTACCGGAAGTGTTGCCGCGCTACTGCTTGTGGTAAATCCGAACAGCTGGACAGGATACATTATTTTTATAAAATCCAGAGGAGGAATTTTTGTAAAGATTTTAATTGTCAAGGGATAAATAATCAGAACAATAAAAAATACCGCTCCCGCGATACACAAGATATAAGCTCCCAAAGCGGTAAAGACACTAAGTTCGCCGCCGAAAGAAACAATTAATCCTGCCATCAATGCCGTAACTCCTATCGGTGCAAAATCAATGATGAAATTGACCATTTTGAAAATTATTCCTTCAAGGCAATCAAGAAGACTTGCAAAGGTAACAATTTTCTCCTTCGGTACAGACAGGGTTGCTATTCCAAAAAGTAATGCGAAAAATATCACTTGCAGCATCTTTGAATTGTTCGATGCCGCTTCTACGATATTTGCAGGTACAATATCGTTGAGGAATCCGAGCGGTCCACCTGCTTGCGTTTCTTCGGCAGCCTGCTGTTTTTCGAAAACAAATTCATGGTGTCCTTCTTTTATAAATTCGATTTTGGAATGGTCGATCAGGTTGCCGGGTTTGAAAACCAATCCTGCGGATAAGCCGACAACAACAGATATTGCAATAAAAATCAGATAGTAAAACAGGATTTTTGCACCGTATTTGGAAAGAGATTTTACATTTTCCAATCCTATCACTCCTTTGATCAATGTCACGAAAATCAGAGGAATGGCAATGAGTTGAAGAAGACGGATGAAGATCTGCCCCCACGGTGCAATCCAGTAATTCACAAACTTGTTGCCATTCAGTTGCAAAGATATCAATCCTATGACTATGCCTGCCACCATTCCGATAAATATCCGAATATAAACCGGAAAAGATAATTTCTTTTTAATATTATTTACTTTGTTCACGATATTATGTTTATGATTCTAAATATTCTCCAAAGTCTTAATCAAAAATTCATAAGTTCTTTGAACCGAAGATATCGAAACTGTTTCGTCCGGTGAATGCGGGAATTTCAGATTCGGTCCGAATGAAATCATGTCCATCTCAGGGTAAATACCCTGAATAATGCCACATTCGAGACCTGCGTGCATGACGGCAACCTCCGGTTTCTTTCCGTACAGTTTCGTATACGTTTTTTCCATCGTTTTCAGAACCGGTGAATTGATATTCGGCTGCCAGCCATTGTAAGCGCCGCCAAATTCCACTTTTGCTCCTGCAAGCATAAAAACGCTTTCGACAGATGAAAGCAGCGCTTCTTTGCGGCTTTCAGACGAGCTGCGCGCCAAGATCTTGACTTCGATCAGTCCGTCGGACGATTTGACGATAGAAAGATTTGACGACGATTCTACCGTTCCGGGGAAATCATGAAGCATCGTATTTACACCGTTTTGACATGCTTCGATCGCATTGATGAGATCATCCTGTATTTCTTCGGGTACAAGCGACAGCGGTTGATTTGTGATTTCGGCCGTCAATGAAATATTGTCTTCAATACCGTCATATTCTTCTCTGTACAGTTCCTGATAATCGGCAACAAGTTCCCACAACAATTCGATATTATCCTTCGGAAGCATAATAACGGCAACAGCCTCGCGGGGAATGGCGTTCCGCATGCTTCCGCCTTCGATAGACGCCAGACGAGCGCCGTATTCGCGCATAATGTTTTTCAGGAACCTGAACATCAATTTGTTGGCATTGGCGCGACCGAGATGTATATCTACTCCCGAATGTCCTCCTTTCAATCCCGAAAGGAAAAGGCGAACAGCCACGTCTCCATCAATCAGCGGAGCGCCTTTTTTGTATTGAAACGAGATATTTATATCGGCTCCGCCTGCACAACCGACAAACAATTTACCTTCATCTTCGGAATCGCAGTTAAGCATGATTTCTCCGTGTATAAAACCGGGTTTCAGCCCAAAAGCTCCTTCCATTCCGACTTCTTCGTCAATGGTAAACAATGCTTCAAGCGGTCCGTGTTTCAACGAATTGTCGGCAAGGACAGCCAAAGCCAGCGAAACGCCTATCCCGTTATCGGCGCCAAGGGTTGTGCCGTTTGCTTTCACCCAGTCGCCATCAATATATGCATCAACAGGGTCTTTCGAGAAGTCATGATGCACATTGCCGTTTTTCTGCGGAACCATGTCAAGATGTGCCTGCAACGTAACCGGTTTACGGTTTTCAAAACCTTCGGCTGCAGGTTTTCTGATAATTACGTTGCCTGTACTGTCTTTTTCCGTTTCCAGTCCAAGGCTTTTACCGACATCGTAAACAAATTTTGTTACTTCCTCCATCTGTCCTGTCGGACGAGGTATTTGTGTCAATTTGTAAAAGTTTTCCCAAATCGACCCTGGATTTAATGTTTTAATTTCTTCTGCCATAATTTATTTTGTCTTGTTTTGTATATTTAATGTATTCGCACTTTCACATTTTTTATTTATCAAAGGCAATGCAATTATCCCGAACAGTCCGGTTAAAATAACCCACATCGACTGAACGGCAAAAACAACGAAAGCAAAAGCGCCTGCATCCGTCTTGTTAACGCCAAACGTTACAAGCGTAGAAATCACCATGAAGTGCCATACTCCAATACCTCCCTGAACGGGTACCGCAACGCCCAGACTGCTCATGACAAAAGCAATAAGGCCAATGCGAATACCCAAATCTTTCGTGAAACCAAAAGCATAAAAGGAAATATAGAAATATAGAAAATATCCGCTCCAAATCAATAATGTCTGCAACAGGAAAAGGGACCTGCGTTTAATTTTCAAAATACTTCTTATGCCTTCCCATACATTAAATATTAATACTTTGGCTTTTTGAATGACGATCAGGTGTTTGAACTTTGTGAACAATATCCGGATCAGGACAATGACCGCAAGCAGTCCGACACCGGTCCAAACGGAAGAGAATATATTGTATAAAGTATTGACGACAAGCGGCGGGTTTTCGGAAAAAAATTGATTGAAAAAACTGATATTAAACAGGAAAAGAGATAAGGTAAGTATTGCAACCATCAACGTATCCGAGAATCTGTCAACAAACAACGTGCCCAACAATTTTGCGAACGGAACTTTCTCATATCTGTTCGTCACGCCGCAACGCCAAATATCTCCGGCTCGAAACGGAACGGCAACATTTATTGCATAATTACCCAATATTGCATATATTACATTCATCTTTCCGACCGGCTTTCCCAGTGAATCAATGAGCATAGCCCATCGAAAAGCGCGAATAATATTGGCGCCGAGACCAAAAATCAAAGACGAGAACAGTATTTTATAATCTACCCTCGTTTTGATTATTGTAACAATTTCTCCTATGTTGCTTTTATGATATAGATACCACAACAATGCAATCCCCAGGAGCAAAGGCAAGGAAATCTTCAATGTATTTCCGAATATTTGTTTCAAATTCATATTTTTATCGTATCTTTGCGCTTGCAAATGTACGTAAAAAAATCATAATTGAAAACAGATGACGATTATCCGGCCAAAAAAGTCTTTGGGACAGCATTTCCTGAAAGACCTTACAATTGCGCAACGTATCGCAGAAACGTTGTCGGCATATTGTGGGCTGCCTGTCCTGGAGGTAGGGGCGGGAATGGGCGTACTCACCCGTTTCCTGATTGCCGGAAATCACAATTTGTCTGTCGTCGAGATAGATAAAAAGGCAAGCGCTTATCTTCGGCAAAATTTTCCATCGTTAGAAGGGCGCATTTATACGAAAGACTTTCTTCAAATGAATCTGTCGGAAATTTACGACGCAAAATTTTGTGTCATCGGCAATTATCCGTATTATATATCAAGCCAGATATTTTTCAAAGCGCTTGAATTTCGTGATCAAGTGGTTTGTTGTTCGGGAATGATACAAAAAGAAGTAGCCGAACGACTTGCCGCAAAGTCGGGAAGCGGTAAAACCTTTGGAATACTGAGCGCGCTGATTCAACCCTGGTTCGATGTTGAATATCTTTTCACTGTGAATGAAAATGTGTTTGATCCGCCGCCGAAAGTGAAAAGCGCCGTAGTCAGACTGACCCGAAACGGGAGGAATGATCTGGGCTGTGATGAGGCAATGTATAAAAAAGTCGTAAAAACAGCATTCAACCAGCGAAGAAAAACATTGCGAAACTCTCTGAAACCTCTCTTTGGAAAAGATTTCCGGGACTGTCATTTACCTGTTTTCGACAAGCGACCGGAACAGATCTCCATCAATCAATTCATTGATTTGACCCTCATGGCGGAAAAAAGAACGGAGGAACGGAGGAACGAAGGTTTGACGAAAGAGACGAAATTCATAATCCGTAATCCGTAAAAAATATGATCGAAATAACAAAAGAATATATCGAAAATCTCAAAAATACAATTGAGAAAAAGGATGAAAAAAAGGTTGCCGAAATTTTAGAAAATCTTTATCCGGCGGATATTGCCGAACTTTACAAAAAGCTCGACCTGCAAGAAGCCATTTACCTGTATCTCCTGATGGACGGCAACAAGGCCGCCGACGTGCTGATGGAACTTGACGACGACGATCGAGAAAAACTCTTGAACGAACTCTCAAACGAAATCATAGCCAAACGTTTCGTGAACGAAATGGATACCGACGACGCTGCCGAACTGATGCGCGATATGGACGAAGAAGACCAGGAGGAAATTCTTTCACATATTGACGACGTCGAGCAGGCAGGCGACATTATCGACCTTTTGAAATATGAAGAAGGTACGGCAGGCGGTCTCATGGGTACGGAAATGATTGTCGTAAACGAGAACTGGAGTATGCCCCAATGTATCGAAGAAATGCGCAAGCAAGCCGAAGATGAAGAACTGGACGAAATATACAACGTTTATGTAATTGACGACGATGAAAAACTGAAAGGCGTCCTGCCATTGCAAAAACTGATTACGCGACCCTCTATTTCAAAAATAAAACATGTGATGCAGAAAGACCCCATTTCCGTGCATGAAAATGCCGAAACCGAAGAGGTCGTTGAACTGATAACCAAATATGACCTTGTGTCGCTGCCCGTTGTAGACAGTATCGGACGGCTTGTAGGACATATTACGGTCGACGACGTTATTGATGAAGTAAATGAACAGCACGAAAAAGATTATCAGCTGGCTTCAGGTATCTCGCACGACGTCGAAACGACGGACAATGTATTTATGCAAACGGCAGCGAGATTGCCCTGGCTGCTGCTCGGAATGGTGGGCGGCCTGAGCAACTCGCGGATTCTCGGCGACTTTGAATCCGGTCTTGCTTCGAACCCGAAAATGGCTTTATTCATTCCACTGATTGGCGGAACGGGCGGAAACGTTGGCGTACAGTCGTCGGCTATTGTAGTACAGGGGCTTGCAAACAATTCTTTGAAATCGCATCAAATCATCAGGCAACTCTTGAAAGAAGCTGCCGTTGCGCTGATCAATGCGGCAACCATCAGCCTGATTGTTTTTCTATACAATTATTTTACGCTTGGAGAACAGAATATTACCATGTCGGTTTCGATAAGTTTATTCACCGTAGTCATGTTTGCAAGTACTTTCGGAACACTGGTGCCGCTGATTTTAAACAAATTCAAAATGAATCCCGCCATTGCGACAGGACCTTTCATTTCTATAACGAACGACATCATTGGAATGGTCATATACATTACAACCACAGCGTTATTGATGAGATAAAATTACGACTGACTATGAATGCCTCACTCCATTACATGTTTTAATAATTCCTTATCCCGAACTCAGGTTATTATCCAAATTTTTTACAACAACTGTTCATAATTTCTTGAACTTTCATTCCACCTTCACCACTGCTTTCGCCCGCTGATATATCAGCCTCCCAGCCCGTTCTCCACGCAATCTGTTCGCGCGCCGGGGTCACTCCGTCGCGCGCTGAGGTCACTCCGTCACGCGCCGGGGTCACTCCGTCGCGCGCTGGGGTCACTCCGTCGCGCGCGGGGAGATGCGTTGCCGCGCGGGGAGGTGCGTTGCCGTGCGGTTCTTTTCAAGGCCGAAGGGCTGTTTTCGGCGAAAAAAATTTCCTGGCGGCGATTTTTTTGCGCGTTTTTGTTTCGTTCCGTTAGAGGATGGATTTGTAGGTTTTCCGGTGCAGTTGGGGATGGAAAAAGATGCATCCCGTGTTGCGTATATCTATTGTTACGGAGACTTTTGGGTGTGCGCAGAGAGTGTGCCAAAGTTTCCGTTCGAGGTCTGAATTTCTGATTCCCGAGACGATCATCAGCGTGTCGTCTTTTGTGTATTCCATCAGTTTGAAAACAACCTCGCGGGTGAAATGGCGGCATACGATCAGGTCGTATTTTTGATTTTTGCAGTTGTGTGGGAGGATGCGTTTCATCGCAACGCATTGCGCGCTGTCGGAGAAAGCGGTGGCGTAGAGTGCTGACAGTCCTTCGTCGTCGGCGATGACAAGGCAGTTTTGGGGTTTGATTTTATTGGCTGCGCGAAACAGCAGTTCGTATTCTTTTCTTCCCGGCAGGGATTTGCTGTTATGCGTTTTGAGTGCGAGGTATTTTTCGCTCAGGCGTTCGTAGCAGTAATAGGGTCTTTTTTCTTCTATTACATTCGTTACAAAGTCGTAAACAAAAGGAGAATGAATTCCGTATCCTTTTCGACAGAAAAGGTAGCGGTATGCCGAGAAGCGGGATGAGATCATATTGTTTTTCGGTAAAATTCGCCGATAGTGTAGTTGAGGAATTTGTTGAACGGATAGAGGATTTTGAACTCTTCGACGACTTTTTCTATCCAGTTTTCCGTATCGAAGAAGGAATCGGGTTTGTCGCAGTAGAGGGTAAAATTTTTATGTTTCAAGATGTCGGCATGTTTCTGCGGGATGTTTTTGGGGAATCCTTCGGGTATTTTTTTTAGCATTTCTCCCTCGAGAGAGCCATAGAGTGATTTGAATTTTTTATCTTCGATGATGGCGATAAATTCGTCGATATTGTCGTAAATATCTTTTCGCAGCTGTTTGAGTATATGTGGCGCGGGATGCCATGAACCGCCGCAGAGGATAGAATTTCCTGGCTCGATATGAAAATAATATCCTCCGCCGGAGCTTGTTCGTACTCCTGTGGCGGTTATGAATGCGCCGAAATGGGTTTTGTATGGCGATTTGTCGTTTGAGAACCGGACGTCTCTGTAGATTCGGAAGATGCAGTTTTTTGCGTCGAGTCCTGTTATTTCTTTGTCGAAGGTGGATATTCCGTCGATAAGCTGGCTGACGATGTCGGCGTATATTTTATGCAGTTCGTCGAATCGCGGTTTGTTAGCCTGAAACCATTCGCGGTTGTTATTTGTTTTCAGCTGACTTAAAAATTCAAAAATCCGTTTCATTTCTGTTCTTTTTCTTTGATTTCTTCTGCTGTTCCGGAATATGAAATGGATTGGCGGTTGTGTGATCTTACGCTGATGTTTGCAGCGCCGTTTGGAAAGATTTCTATGTGGTATACATAGTGGTCTTCTTCGTTTTTTGTTTCCAGTTCGATGATGGTTTTTCCTTTATTGTCGACCAGGGCGTTGTATTTGTTTATTTTTGCTTTAAAATTTAATCCTTTGCCTCCTCCGTAGGGTATATTGTAGGCTTCTCCGAAATAGGGGAGGTATGATATTATTTCATCTCTTTTTATTGTGAGGGAATAGGAGGAGGATAAATGTTTTGAATTGCCTTTCATGGGTATCATGCAGTTTACGTCGACGACGTATTCCTGTTTATTTATTGCTTCTTTGAGGGCGGTTTCCCGTGCCGCTTTTTCTTCTTTGGATATGCCCTGCAGTGATGCGCAGGCGGATAATAGGGTCGTTATTATAACGAACAGGCTGCATTTAAAGATTTTTTTCATGACTATTCTGTTTTTTATTGATTTTTATTTTGCAAAGGTAAGAATTATTCAATTAAACATATCTGAAAAATATAATTAAATTTGCAAAATGATTTTAAAAACAATATGTATGAAAACGGGCGAGATAGATTTGGGTGAAAAGCCTGTATTGCTTGCGCCGATGGAGGATGTGACGGATATATCTTTCAGGAAGATGTGTAAACATTTTGGCGCCGATATGGTATATACCGAGTTTGTGTCGAGCGATGCGCTGATAAGGCATGTCGTCAAAACGAATGAAAAGCTGAGCGTATCGTCCGAAGAACGTCCTGTAGCTATCCAGATATATGGCAAGGATGTTGTATCAATGGTAGAAGCGGCAAAGATATGTGAAGAAGCAAAGGCAGATGTTATAGATATTAATTTCGGCTGTCCGGTGAGGAAAATTGCGGGAAAAGGCGCCGGCGCCGGGATGTTGCAAAATATTCCTCTGATGCTCGAAATTACGCGGTCGGTTGTAAAATCGACGAATATTCCCGTAAGCGTAAAGACCCGTTTGGGCTGGGACGAGGATCATAAAATAATAGTAACGCTTGCCGAACAGTTGCAAGATTGCGGTATTGCGACGCTGACGGTTCACGGACGTACCCGCGCTCAAATGTATACCGGTGTGGCCGACTGGACGCTGATAGGGAAAATAAAAGAAAATCACCGCATGAGGATTCCGATTATCGGTAACGGCGATATAACATCGGCGGAAAGATGTAAGGAGTGTTTTGACCGTTATGGCGTTGATGGCGTGATGATCGGTCGGGGCAGTATCGGCAGGCCCTGGATATTCCGCGAAGTGAAGCATTACCTTAAAACAGGCGAGTTCCTGCCATCCGAATCATTTATGTGGTATCTCGAAATACTGAAAAAACAAATCCTCCAAAGCATTGAGCGGCTGGACGAGCGCAGGGGGATTTTGCATATTCGCCGTCATTTGGCGGCAACGCCTTTATTTAAAGGAATAGCGGATTTCAAATCCGTCCGCGTAGCCATGCTCCGCGCCGAAACAGTCGAGGATCTGTTTGGAATAATGGATGGGGTTGCTGCGAGGGTTTTTGCCGACAGCGAAGACAGGAGATGACAAAAAAACTTCCGTCTATGGAGGCGGAAGTTTTTTTTGATGAATAAAAAAATTAATCTATTACTGTTTTGGCAGCGCTTCTTTTACTACCAGGCTACGTCCTTCAAATTCTTTTTCATTCAATTCTTCAATAGCTCTTTGCGCATCGCCTTCTTCTGCCATTTCAACGAAGGCAAAGCCTTTCGACCGACCGGTTTCGCGGTCTTTAATTACTTTCACATTTTCAACAGTTCCATACTGTTCCAACAACGTCCTTAAATCGTTTTCACGAACCCGATAATTCAGGTTTCCTACATAAATGTTCATAAAATAAAAATAAATTTGTTTAAAAATACACAGCAAAGGAACGCATTTATTTTTGATAAACAATATTTTTTGTAAAAAAAATCAAGAAACTATTGAAATTCTTTCCAAAGCGATGAAAATATCGTGTTGCACGTATTGTCTGTAAGTTGCTGCAGTTGTTCCTTGTCGGCGTTTATCGGCGGCTCAATCGCTTTGTGTATAATCATTTCCATTTTGTGCGGCAGAATATTGAAGGAGTTCATTCGCATTACATTAAAAGGTCCGTTCAGCGTTATAGGAATAACCGGAAGCTGAAGGTTTGAAGCAACTTGATATGCTCCTCGTTTAAAACGTTGCAAATGGCCGTCGGGCGTGCGCCCTCCTTCGGGGAATACGACCAGCGAACCTCTTCCGCGCTTGATTATCTTTTCAGCTTCAATAATGCTTTTCAGCGCTGCTTTTGCCGAAGAATTATCTACAAAGATGAACCCTGCTTTCCGGCAAGCATAACCCACAAAAGGGATTTTTGCAAGTCCTTTTTTCATCATCCATTTTATCGGAGATCCTATATATCCGTATATCAGGAATATATCATAGGCGCTTTGGTGATTGGCTACAAAAACATAGCTTCGTCCCTTTTGGATATGTTCACGACCAACGACTTTTACGGGACACAGTGTCAGGAGACAAGCCAATCGCGACCAAATCATGCCCGGATAGTAGGAGAAAAAAATCTCTCCTGCTAAGATACATCCGATGATGACGGTTATGGATGTCAGAAGCGTGGCTGTTGCGAAAACCGGAATAGCTATGAGCCAAAAATATATTTTAAACAGTATTTTTAGCATAATTTATCTGATTGATTTATAGATAATATCTTGAATCTGTGTTCTGATGTCGAGCGAGAACAGTGCGGAATTTATCCTTGAGGGGAATGTCCTGTTGCTCAAAAAGATGAAGAACAGGTTGTTTTCAGGGTCAATCCAGAAGCAGGTGCCGGTAAATCCCGTATGTCCATAAACTGTTTCGGGAGTAAGAAGTCCGCATGGCGAGAGGGTTGGGTTTTTGGCATCGGGTTTGTCGAAACCAAGTCCTCTCCTGCTGTTTGGCGACTTGCTGCCGGTAAACAGTCGACAAGTCTTTGTAGATAGATATCTTTCTCCGCCATAAACGCCGTTGTTCAAATATAACTGCATAATTTTTGCAAGATCATTCGCATTTGAAAACAGTCCTGCATTCCCCGATACGCCTCCCTGAAAAGCGGCTGCTTCATCATGCACATATCCCCTGATCGTCTGTTTACGAACGAATTTATCAATTTCCGAAGGAGCTATAATTGTTGAATCCATTTTGTTGAGCGGGTTATAAGTTGTCGAATTTGCGCCGAGGCGGTTGAAAAAATATCTGTCGAGAAACTTGTCCATTGGTTCGCCCGCTTGCTGTTCTATCATCATCTTCAGCAGGATAAAATTAATACAGCTGTAAACATATTTTTCGGCTTTTCCGAGTTTTGCCCTTTTAATTCCCGTTATAATACTGTCGTTTACAAAATCATCGCTTACGTAGAAATTTCTTGCAACTTTTGCAGTGAAGCCGTTTTTGCTGCTTTTTGAGACGTCTTTCGGATTGTACGTGAAATTCGGGTTTATATAATTTCTTGAATCAAAACGAACAGGGTGTTTTGCGTCTTTTTTTCTGCTGTAGAGCGAACCGGTGTAACTGTTTGGATTTATTGCCATGTCAAAGAATGGAATTGTAGGCGGTAATCCGGATTCGTGATAAAGTAATTCCCGTATTGTAATATCACTTTTATCAGTTGTTTTCAATTCTTTTACATAATCGGAAATCCTGTCTTTTAAAGTAAAATTTCCTTCGTCATAACTTTTCATTATGGCTAGCAGCGTGCCCGTCGCTTTTGAGACCGAAGCCAGGTCGTATACGGTATTATCCGTAACTTCATTTTTTTTAGTGTAATCCAAATATCCGAAGGATTTTTCATACGCTATCATTCCGTTCTTGGCAATGATTATCTGACAGCCAGGATATGCCTTTTTATCAATTCCTTCAAGCGCTATTTTGTCAATTTCCTTCAATTTGTCGCCATTCAGTCCCGCTGTTTCGGGATTTCCGTATCCCAGTCGTGTTTTTTCTGTTTGAATGCCTGTTCCGTAATTGAATAATCCGGGAATACTTACAGGCAAAGCACCTTTTGCCGAAATTCCGCCAAAAATCATCTGCGCCGCATAACTTTGCGCGTAAAAAGTTGGTTCATATCCGATAATAACAGATTGAGCATTTTCTATCGATTGTTTGAAAGCGGAACATTTGTAAGGCGATGTAAAAAACACAAAAACAGTATTTGTGTTACGCGAGAGTTCCTGCAAATCTTTGCTGTCGATTATATTGCCGCTGTGGATATCGACAATAACCAAATCGTAAGCGGCAAGTTGATTGAATACATTTCTCTTGTCGCCTGATTCCGTTTTTCCGGAAAGATTGAAACAGTCTACCTTATTGTATTTCCTCAATACCGATTGAAATTTGTTGCCGCTGGTTGTTCTGAAAGAGAGAGCCGCTATTTTTGTTTTACTCAAATATTTGACCGGTAATAGATTGTTGTTGTTTTTTACTAATGTAACGGCTGCTGCGTTGAGTCTTGCGTTTAATGCGTCGGCATGAGAAGAGTTAAGTTTGCCGAGTAAATTTTCGGATGACAGCGGCTGGGCTTTTGCTATACATACTATATATTTGTAGTGTAAAATTCTACGTACTCTCTCGTCTAAATCAGCCATTTTTAGTTCTTTGTTTTTAACGGCTTTCTTGACGGATTCAATATCTATTGCAGGATTTACCGGTCCGACGAGTATATCGTTTCCGGCTTTAAGCGCTTCGACAGCGATATTTTTGGTATTACTTCCAAGTACACCTTTCATTTGCAAACCGTCAGTGAAACAAAGTCCTTCAAAACCCATGTCATCTCGTAACAGTCTCGTTACTACTTCTTTCGACAACGATCCCGGAAGTCCCTTCGTGCCAAGTGCGGGAATATTCAGATGTCCGACCATAATACCTGATAATCCGCTTTTTATGTATTGTCTGAAAGGATACAGTTCAACTTTTTCCAATTCCTGGCGGCTGTGATTTATTGTGGGTAATGCTTTGTGTGAATCGACATCGGTATCTCCATGTCCGGGAAAATGTTTTGCAACGGAGATAATTCCTTCTTTTTCAAGTCCTCTTGAATATGCAATTGCTCGGCGTGCAACATTTTCGGGATTTTCGCCGAATGAACGTGTACCAATGACAGGATTGGCCGGATTGTTGTTTACGTCAATGTCAGGCGCAAAATTGACGTTGATACCCATTTCACGGCACTGGCGTCCTACTTCTGCTCCGTATTCTTCAATAAGTTTCAAGTCGGAAACAGCTCCTAGCATCATATTTCTGGGGAATTGCGTAGTATTTTTCAGTCTCATCGACAAACCCCATTCTCCGTCAAGAGCAATCAGCAATGGTATGTCGGCTTCCCGTTGAACTTTCCGCGTTACGGCCAGTTGTGATTCCGGATTGCCTTTTTGAAACAAGATGCCGCCTATTTTTTGTTTACTGACAAGGTGGATGATTTCGTTTATGTTTTTTGCATTGTTTTCGGGTGGCGCAAGAATCATGAAAAGTTGTCCGATACGCTCATCGACACTCATTGTTTCAAAAACAGAATCAACCCAGAAATTCATTTTTTGTTCGTCCGCCGAAAACAACAGTTTGGATGCGGTTTGAGCTTCTGTAATCGAAAATACTGAAACAAAGACAGCTAATAACAGGGCATTTATTTTTGGCATTTACTCAATAATTTTAGCGTGCAAATGTAAGAATAATTATTGTAATTACTAAATTTTTGTAGTGATACGCGCATAAGGTATGGCGTCCATACCGCAAAAATCATTGTCCAAATATTTATAATACCCTGTTATTGCAACCATTGCAGCGTTGTCTGTCGTCAGTGAATGGGGCGGAAGATATATTTTCCAACCTAAACGCTCATGTTCCTTCATTGCATTGCGCAAACCAGTATTTGCCGAAACGCCGCCCGCCATTGCTATTTTATTAATATTCAAATCTTTTGCCGCTTTCCGCAATTTGTCCATAAGTATTTCAATAACAGTTCTTTGCAGTGAAGCGCACAAATCGTTTTTTCTTTCTTCCATGAAATTCGGATTCGTTTTTAATTCGTCCCTCAAAGTGTACAGAAATGAGGTTTTCAGTCCGCTGAAACTGTAATCATAACCTTGAATATGAGGCTTGCTGAATTTGAAAGCGTCGGGATTGCCTTCATTGGCAAGTCGATTTACAATCGGACCACCCGGATAACCAAGCCCCAACACTTTTGCGCATTTGTCAAATGCTTCACCGGCTGCATCGTCTATTGTTTGTCCGATAATTTTCATGTCATTGTATGCATTTACCTTGATGATTTGAGAATTACCTCCTGAAACGAGCAAACAGAGAAACGGATATTCGGGATGCACATCATCCTCTGCATTTTGTTTTATAAAATGCGCCAACACATGTGCCTGTAAATGGTTGACTTCCATAATCGGAATTTTCAGAGACAAAGCAAGTCCCTTGGCAAACGAACTCCCGACGAGCAACGAGCCAAGTAAACCGGGGCCTCTTGTAAAAGCAACAGCCGATAAATCGAACGGTTTGATGCCTGCGCGTCTGAGGGCTTCGGAGACGACGGGAACGATATTTTGCTGATGTGCACGAGAGGCAAGTTCCGGCACAACACCGCCATAAGTCTCATGAACTGACTGATTTGCAATAACATTCGACAGCAAAACACCGTCTTTGATTACCGCGCACGAAGTATCGTCGCACGAAGATTCAATCCCAAGAATTATAATACTCATTTATTTTATTATCAAATTATTAATACATTAGCATTTATATATTGCGTAAACAAAGATACGGATTTTTTATTCATTTTATTTTTATCCGTCTGCGTATATTGTAATGACTTTTATGTATATTTGCCCACAAATATTAACACAATTTTAAAATAATGAAGAAAATAAATTATTTAACAAGAGGATTAATGCTCATAACTATTTTGAGTTTTGTTTTGATTAGTTGTAACAAAGAGGAAGACGTTGAACAACTTGAAGAAATCAACGTTGATCA
>JAITJX010000154.1 GCA_031278765.1 Tannerella sp.
GGCGCTGTGAAAAATAATTTTTCTTCCCTCCGGCTGCAACGATCGGGGGGGGGGGGGGGATTGGCGTCATGGCGAGGTGGGAAGATGAGGTCTTGTATGGCAAGAATTGATAAATTTCATGTATATTTGCGCAAAAATATTAACATTATGGCAAGATTCAACAAATTACAGGTTTTAAATGTAATAAGCGCCACGGGCGTGGTAGCGATATATTACAGCAAGGATATAAATGTTGTGAAAAGCGTATTGAAGGCGTGTTATGAAGGTGGCATACGGGTTTTTGAATTTACCAATCGCGGGGATTATGCCTTGGAAGTTTATGCGGAAGTGAGCAAATATGTGGCAAAGGAATGTCCTGATATGATTCTGGGGGCAGGTTCGATTGTAGATGCGTCGACGGCGGCAATGTATATGCAACTCGGCGCAAATTTTATAGTAGGACCGCTTTATAATCCGGAAGTGGCCAAGGTGTGTAACCGCCGCCTGATTCCTTATACTCCTGCTTGCGGTACGGTGTCCGAGATAGGATTAGCCCAGGAAGCGGGTTGCGATCTCTGTAAAATATTTCCGGCAGGAAGTGTAGGAGGCCCTTCTTTTGTGAAAGAAATAAAATCTCCCATGCCTTGGACAATGATATTGGCCACGGGCGGGGTAGAGCCTGTGGAAGAAAATCTCTCCGCCTGGTTTAAATCTGGCGTTACGGCCGTTGGTATGGGTTCGCGGCTTTTTCCGGAAGAAGCCGTCGAGAAAGGCGACTGGCCTGCAATAAGCGCTCTGTGCGAAAAAACGCTATGCTATATACGTAAATCAAGAGGGTGATTGGCCGCAGCGCGGGTAATTTATTTTTTGGAAAAACTGTTGATTATTTTCAGTATGTCGTCGCCGAATGTTTCGATTTTTGTTTTTCCGAAACCGTTTATTTTGTTGAGATCTGCAACGGTCGCGGGTAAATAGTTTACGAGTTCGTAAAGCGTTTTTTGCGAAAAAATGAAAAAAGCGGGTCTTCCCATTTCCATCGCGCGTTGCGCTCTCCATTCTTTCAAATGGTTAAACAGTTCCGGGTATCGGATTTCGTCGTTGCGGATTTCGTTATGTTTTTTATCTGTTTCTTTTTCTGTTTCCTTTTCTATTGTAGCCAGGGCTTTTGCTTTCAACAGAGAGTCGAGAAAGAAGCCTTCCCGAGCACTCTGAAGGCTTTGTTTTTTTATTTTAAGGTCATCTTTCAATTTTTTTGTCATATCCGAAATCTTTTTTTTGAGTTCCTTATTGTCAATATCTGTGTGGGCGCTGTTTAGATTATCGGAAATGAGAGATTGAATTTTTTCCGAAAAATAAGATGACGCTTTTCCGATTCTGTTTTGCAGTTGGGCGTTATGTTCTATGTTTTGCTCTTTTTGCATCAAAGCGGCGATCTGAATTTTAAATTTTTCCGCGACTTCATTTATTTCCGTTCTTACGTGGCAGACCATAGAGTCGAATTTGTCCTTTGTCGGCGACAGGAAGCTGCCCGGATTTTCGCAGATGAAGTTATAAATATTTAATATTTTATAGAATATCGGATAGAAATCGAACAAATCCATTAAAACGTCCTTCTGATATGAGATTTTATCGGCGTTGAATTTTGATTCGGTGACGGGATTTTGTTCAATGTCGTTCGTGAAGTCTTTCACCGTATTGTCCGTGATTATGGCATATCGGCTGACAGGGTTTTTCAATATGATTCCATTGAGCGTTTTGCATCGGCTGAGCGCAACGTAGACCTGTCCGTGCGCAAATGAATGTTGTGCGTCAATGATCGCACGCTCAAATGTCAAACCTTGCGATTTGTGAATGGTTATAGCCCATGCAAGTTTTAGCGGAAACTGTTTGAATTTTCCTTCAACAACTTCCGAAATCTCGTCTGTTTCTTTGTTTAAGGTGTAGGATAAATTTTCCCATTCCAGGGGTTCGACAAAAATTTCCTGCTCATCGTCGGGGCACTGTACGAAAATGCCGCTGTGTTCTATGCAGGTTATTCTTCCAATTTTTCCGTTGAAGAACAGTTTTTGCGGCGCAGGGTCGTTCTTGACAAACATTACTTGCGCGTTTTCCTTTAAAACCAGTTTATATTCCGTAGGATAGTTGTATTCCGGAAATTTGCCCTGTATCTCGGCTTTGAAAACAAATTCTCTTCCGGAAAGATTGCAGAGTTTTTTTTCATTGATATTTTGCGCATTGATGTTATGCGTGCAAAGCGTTATGAATCCGTCTTCTTCTTTTGGTTCAAAATGTGGCAGATGGCGTTTGTTTAATTCCGCGAGTGTTGCCGTATCAAGATCGTTGTCACGCACTTTGTTGAGTATCCTCAAAAAATATTCGTCCTGCTGACGAAAAACTTCTTTGAGTTCGATGGTTACGAACGAGGTTTCTTTTAAGGCTTTACTGCTGAAAAAATAAGGCGTTTCGTAATATTGCCTCAGGAGAGCGTTTTCATCGTTTTTTACTACCGGCGAAAGTTGTTGCAGGTCGCCGATCATAAGCAGTTGCACTCCGCCGAACGGTTTTCTGCGGTTTCTATATCGTTTCAACACATAGTCTATTGCGTCAAGCATGTCGGCTCGTACCATACTGATTTCGTCGATCACCAACAAATCAAGCGAACGTATTATATTTATTTTATTTCGATTAAAGAGTTTTTTCCGAGATTCTTCCATTCGTTCGACTCCGACCAGTGGTCCGAAAGGCAGCTGGAAAAAAGAATGAATAGTAACTCCGCGAGCATTAATGGCTGCAACGCCGGTAGGAGCTACAACAATCATACGTTTTTTTACCGTTTCTTTCAGATGATGCAGGAATGTGGTTTTGCCTGTTCCGGCTTTTCCTGTGAGAAATATGTTCTTTCCCGTAAAATTTACGTATTTCTCGGCCAGTTGCAATTGTGGGTTTGTTTGCATAAAAGTTAATAATAATCTTTAATTTTAAATACCCAAGCACATTCAATAACTTTTTCTCTCATGTATGACAAAATTTTCCGGCAAACTTACGTGAGAATTGCGAGAATTGCAAGTATTCATGAAAAAAAATTACGATAACCGGTCAAAATCAAACGGATTATCTGCCTGTTGCCGCCACCGGCTGGTAATCGGACAAATCAGTTGTTGAAGAATGTGAAATTTTGACTGTTTCCATATTATCCGGTTCAGCATCGCTTTCTGTGTGATATTCCAAATCAACTGGAATTACTGTATTTCGTTTCAGTGTCGTTCTTTGAAAATCTATTGTACGGGCAGGGTTGGGGATATTAAAGTACTGCTTAAGATTTTCCCAATCTTTATTTCGAATTGTAACAATGTCACGCAGATAGA
>JAITJX010000199.1 GCA_031278765.1 Tannerella sp.
CTTACAGTGTTGTAAGAAGTGTTCTTACAGCGTTGTAAGAAGTGTTCTTACAGCGTTGTAAGAAGTGTTCTTACAGCGTTGTAAGAAGTGTTCTTACAGCGTTGTAAGAAGTGTTCTTACAGTGTTGTAAGAAGTGTTCTTACAGCGTTGTAAGAAGTGTTCTTACAGCGTTGTTTGCTGTCTTCAATCTGCGTTGGTTGAAGTCTTCAATCTGCTCCATGCCGTTTACGGCGCTCTCTCACAATATGGCGTCGCATACGTCTGCTGTCAGTTCATTTTTTTTGATTGTGGATTTCCGGTTTATAAAAGGGCATTTGTATGACTTCCGCTTCAATCCGTTTGCCGCGGACGTCGATTTCTACTTTCGATCCGATGGGGGCAGATCCTTTTTCAAGCAACGCCATTGCGATGGGATATTTCAGGAAGGGGGAATGTGTGCCCGAAGTTGTGTATCCTGTCTTTCTGTTGTTGGAGTAAACATCCTGTCGCTCTCGTGCAATGCCCCGTCCTGTGATTTTGAGTCCGACGCGTTCGATATTGGGTTCTCCTTTTTCCTGCATCGCTTTTTTGCCGATAAAATCATCCTTGTTCATTTTCACGCCAAAGTTCAGGCCTGTTTCGAGCGGGGTAATGTTTTCGTCCATTTCGTGACCGTAAAGCGGCATTGCAGCTTCGAGACGCAATGTGTCGCGCGCACCCAGTCCGCATGGTATGAGGCCTTCGTCTTTGCCTGTTTGGAGCAGCATGTCCCACAGTTTGGGCGCATCGGCATTTGAAGTGTAGATTTCATAGCCAAACTCTCCGGTATATCCGGTTTGCGAAATGAGGGCATTGATTCCTTTAAGGTCAATATCATAGAGGAAATGATAGTATTTGTGGGGCAACAGATTTTCGGGTACAAGCCGGAGCATGATGTCTTTTGAGCGTGGCCCCTGGAGGGCGATCTGGGCAGTTGAATCGGAAATATCCAGAATCCTGACGTCTCCGGAGCGGTATTTTGTGATCCATTCAAGATCTTTCGTGCGGTTTGATGCGTTTACAACGATCATGTATCTGTTTTGATGAAAGCGGTATACGAGTACGTCGTCGATACATCCTCCGTTGTCGCAGCACATGAGGCTGTATCGCACTTGCCCGTCTTTCATGGAGGTAAAATCGTTGGTCATTAAATAATTCAAATTATTGAGTGCGTCCTGTCCTCCAAGAATGATTTCTCCCATGTGGGAGACGTCAAAGAGTCCTGCCGCATTTCTCACGGCAAGGTGTTCGGCGATGATGCCTGTCGGGTATTGTACCGGCAGCAGATAGCCTGCAAAGGATACCATTGCTCCTCCGCATTTCAGGTGAGAGTCATATAAAGGTGTTTTTGGTTTCATTTTATTAAAAGTATATAACGGATTGTTCTTCGTATGGATTTGTATCCGAAGGATGTATTTCGTCTTTAACGTCTTTGTGCGCCGGTTTCCTTGTTTCTGCAATTTTTCCGGCGTCACGGCAGTAGGTGGGATTATTTTCCATAAAAGTAATCAGCGCATCATTGTCCAGTTCTTCGGTTTCCAGCACAATGATGCTTGAGTGTGATACTCTGTTTACTTTTGTGTCGGATTCGAAATTGTTATAATAGAGTTTGACTCTTTCTTCGTCGTCTTTTCTTTTTTGTTTTGTTTCATGCACTCTCAGGGTGTCGCTTTCTTCCATTGCTTTTTTTACTTCGTCGCTTATGCCGGATTTTACGTCATCCATTCCGAATCCGGTGGCAATGACGGTGAATTTTATTTCCTGTCCTGCCAGCAAGGAGTCGTCCGTACCGAAGCCCCAGTTCATTTTAATATGCTTGTCGAATCGCGCCATGAAGACGTCAATGTGTTGTGTGAGTTCATCGACCAGGAAATGTGCGTCTTTCCTGAAAGAGATAAAAAACAGAACTCTCCGTGCGTTGTAGATGTCATTGTTGCTCAAGAGGGGGGAATCGAGGGCTTCTTTGATGGCTTTTTCAAGCCTGTTTTCACCTTTCCCGAAGCCGTAACCGACGATGGCGACGCCGCTGTCTTTCATGGTTGAAGCAACATCGTTGAAGTCTCTGTTGATAGTGCCTTTCAGGGTGATTATTTCGGTAATGCTTTTTACAGCCATTGCAAGTACTTCGTCGGGTTTTTTGAATGCTTCGGCAAGTTCAAAGTCCGGATAAAAGGTTTTCAGTTTTTCATTGTTTATCACTATCAGCGCGTCGACATTTTGACTCATTTCTTCGACGGCGTCGAGCGCCTGGATGATTCTTGGGACTTGCTCATAAAGAAATGGTATGGTTACGATACCGACGGTGAGTATGCCTTTGCTTTTAGCCATTTTTGCGAGCAGCGGTCCTGCGCCCGATCCGGTGCCTCCGCCCATTCCTGTTGCAACGAAGACCATTTGCGTGCCGTCAGTCAACAGTTTTTCGACCTCCGCTCTGCTTTTTTCAAATTCTTTTCTTGCTGTTACCGGATCGCCTCCTGATCCTAATCCGTCTCCAAGTGTTACCTTGACGGGGACGTTGACGCCTTGAAAGGATTGCGCGTCTGTGTTGCAGACTGCGAAATTGATGCCTTTGATGCCGCTGTTGTACATGTAATTTACTGCATTTACGCCACCGCCTCCCACGCCTATTACTTTTATTATTTTTGCCGGTTCCGTCGGGAAATTGAAATCCATTATTTCGTCTGTCATATTACTGGTTTTTTGTCGTTATGTTATGTATTTTATTGTTCGCCTTCAAAGATATTTTTCATTTTGTCTACCCATCCTTTTTCTTCTTTCTTTTTCTTTTTCTTCTTTTCTTTCTTTTGGGGTGTGGCGGATTTGGAAGACATGAAATCATCTTCGGATAGCGGCGGACTATCGGAGGGCGTCTCCATACATTGTTCCGTACCTTTGAGCATGATGCTTATGGCTGTCATATAAAGCTGATTGCCCGTTAAATTGTCGTCGTCTTTTAGAAGTCTTTTCCGGATGGCCGAGAATCGGACATTTACCTTGTATTTGTCTTTTATCAGCGCCGGCAGGTTTTTTAGTTTTGAAGCGCACCCCGCAAGTATAATTCCGTTGCCGAGCGATTTTATTTCGGTAACATCTTTTATGCGGGCTATTACGTTTTCGGTTATTTCAATGGTTCTGGCTTCAATGATCGCATTCAGGTCATTGATTGCAATCTCCTTTGTCAAGCCGTCTCTGTCGAGTTTGATTTTTTCGTCGTCGTCTTCTTTTCGGACAATGGCGCTGCCGTTTTCTTTTTTCAATTTCTCGGCTTCGGCTTCGGTTATTTGCAGCATTGTTATGTCTTTTGTTATCAAATTGCTGCCGAGTGGAATAACGGAGAGGTTCAACAATTCGCCGTTTTTATAAACCACAACGGTTGTAACTCCTGCGCCGAAATCGACGACGGCGCAACCCAATTCTTTATCTTCTTTTCCAAGTATGGCGTCAGCCAGCGAGAGGGGCGAAACAATAATTGCCGCAATGTCTTGTTTTGCCTTTTCGGTGATACTGTTCACAATATCTCTTCTTATCGAAGGCCTCCCTACAATCAGTTTGTATCTTGCTTCCAGTCGCTCGCATGATACTCCTTCGGGCTTCAATTCCCTGCGTCCGTCGAGATAAAAGATGGGTGGCGCCCAATCAAGTACGTCAAGCAGATCAGGTATATATACTTCACACTGCTTTTTCAGTTCGTTTACATCGTCTGCCGTTACAACTGCTCCCGTATCAATTTTTTTTGATTCCGAATGTTCTGTCGTTCGAAGCGACTGTCCGCCGACACCTATGTAAACTTTTTTGATTTTTGCGTCTTTAAGTTTACTTTCGAGTTTATGAACAAGGTTTTTAATGCGGCTTGCCGTATCGTCGAGGTTGTATATGTTTCCTCTTCGGATGCTTGAAGATGGGTCTTCCGTAGCATACGCAAGAATTGAAAATTTTCCGTCCGCATGTTTTTCTCCAACTATTCCTGCCAGGTGGGAAGTTCCCAAGTCAATGGCTACTATATAATCCGTCATGGCTTTGCTTTTTTTATTTTTTAGTACAAACTATCTGATTCTTATACTTTAAGTTTATCACACTGTATTTCTCCCAACCCATTTTCGGAATGACTTGTTTGTAGAAAAGGCGCAATTTATGAAGTTTCTTTTCAAAGTTATCCAAACTGCCTAAAATGATGGTTTGGTTGCCTACTCGAGGGACTATTTCTACTTCATTTTCAGATCTTACATAAATCTGCTCTATCTGGTTATTCCAAAAATCATCGTTTTGCAAAAATAATGCAAATTTATATAATTTCGAAACGGCAAACGATTTTTCTATGTTTCCACATGCTACAGGTACGCGTATCGCCTGCTCCAAATTTGAAGGCATTGTTTTTCCGGAAGTATCTACATAATAACTGCCGCTGTTTGTAAAAATGCGCAATACAGGCATTTTTTGTATAACAATAATCTTTATCTTTCCGGAAAGGGTTTGAACGACTTCTGCTTTTTCTATTATCTCATTTTTGATTAATACTTTTTCTATACTGTCGGCATTAATGTTTTTTACTTTTTTGTTTAACGGATAAATTTTCCGGCTTTTTAAATAGGCGACGATATCCGCTTTGTTCAAAAAATGTTTTTCGACGCTGTCCGTAATAATGATTTCGACTTCTTTGCATACCGTATCCGCTTTTTTCTGCTGTGGAAAAAAGAACATCACAACTACAATATAAGCAACAAGCAAGATTGCTGTTATAATAAATATAATTTTTTTCATTCTCTCCGTTTTAATTCTTCCGTTAGAGGTTTTACAAACCGGTCTATGTCGCCTGCTCCAAGCGTCATCAGTATATCAAAATGTTTGTTTTCGACAATTTTCATAAGTTCATCTTTTCCGCACAATATTTTATCGGGAATCGTTACCTTATCAAAAATTATTTGTGAAGTAACGCCCGTAATCGGCTCTTCGCGCGCCGGATAGATGTCAAGTAAAATCAATTCGTCGAGCAAGGAAAGCGACTCGGCAAACTCAACGGCAAAGTCACGTGTCCGTGTGTATAAATGCGGCTGGAAAATAGCGGAGATTTTACGCCCTCCGTACAGTTCTCTAACCGATAATATGCTTTTTTTTAATTCTTCGGGGTGATGTGCGTAATCGTCGATATATACGGTTTTGGCGGTTTTCACTTTGAGGTCGAAACGTCTCTCCACTCCGGCAAACGACTTCATGGCATTACGCATTTCGTCGGCAGTAACGCCGTTAAGTGAGGCAAGAGCCATTGCTGCAACAGCGTTTTCAATGTTTACTTTAACCGGAACGCCAAGTTGTACATTTATAACGCGAAGCGTAGGGGAGATGAAGTCAAAATGTATTTCTTCATTGTTTATCCTGATGTTTTCGGCGTGAAAATCAGAAGTTTTGTCAGTTGAGGAATAAGTGTATAATTTCACATTCTCCGCAAGATTCGGAGTGATATTCGTTCCTTTTTTCAATAACAATGCGCCGCCGGGTAGAATCAGAGAGGTGAACTTTTCAAAACTTTCCCTGTAAGCGTTCGGAGTGTTGTAAATATCGAGATGATCGGGGTCGGTAGCAGTTATAACCGCCATATAAGGAGCAAGACAGTGAAACGAGTGGTCGTATTCGTCTGCTTCTATGACAGTAAAATCGCTTTTATCCGAAAGCAGCACATTGTTGTCATAATTTTTCGACACCCCACCCAAAAAAGCGTTACAATCTGTTGCCGAGTGTTTTAACAGATGTGCTAACATGGACGAAACAGTTGTCTTGCCATGCGTTCCGGCGACGCACAGTCCTTTTGTTGATTTGGTTATCAAACCAAGTAGCTGCGAACGTTTCAATATTTTAAAACCGTATTCTCTGAAATATTTCAATTCCACGTGTTCATGTGGAACAGCCGGCGTAAAAATGACCAATGTGGTATTTTTATTGCGAAAGTCGGGAGGTATCAATTTTTCGTCTTCAATAAAATGAATATCTACACCTTCCGAAATCAGTTTTTCCGCAAGTTCGGATCGTGTACGGTCATATCCGGCTATTTTCTTTCCTTTTGAAAGAAAATAACGAATCAGCGCACTCATTCCGATTCCGCCTGCGCCGACAAAATACAGGTTTTTTATATTATTCGGGTTCATATCAGTTTTTCTATTTCATCTACAATTCTTTCCGCGCTATGATATTGAGCGAATGAAACTATGTTCGCGCCAAGCAAATTCAGTCGCTCTTTGTCGTTTATCAGGGTAATAATGGTCGAAGCGATTTTATTTTCCGCTTCATTATCGGGAATAAACACGGCTGCATCGTTGTCCGAGATGGCTCGTGCGTTTTTCGTTTGATGATCTTCCGCAACATTCGGCGAAGGAATCAAAACCGCAGGCTTCTTCAACAGACATAATTCCGAAATCGTACCTGCTCCCGCCCGTGCAACCACAAGGTCGGCCACAGAATATGCATAATCCATTCGCGCAATAAAATCAGATACCCATAAACCTTTATAATCATGTCTTCCAAGTTCGTCTTTCAGGAATTTGTAGTAGTAACATCCTGTTTGCCAGATGACTTGTATTCCTTTGTCAAAAATTGATTTTAGTCCTGCTCTTATGCCTTTGTTGATCGTTCCGGCGCCCAAACTTCCGCCTATAACAAGTACGGTTGGTTTATCTTTTTCCAAACCGAAGAATTTAAATGCTTCTTCGTCTTTTTCTTTTATTGTTTCAAGATCTTTACGAACAGGATTTCCGGTTATAACAATTTTTTCGGCAGGAAAAAATTGTTCCATACCTCTGTATGCTACGCAGATTTTTTCCGCACGTTTTCCGAGAATTTTATTTGTTATCCCCGCATAAGAATTCTGTTCCTGAATTAAGATGGGAATATTGAGCGACGAAGCCATCCAAAGCGTAGGAGCGCTTGCGTAGCCTCCAACTCCGACAGCAATGTCAGGTTTAAAATCTTTGATGGTTTTTTTTGCAAGTTTCAAACTTTTAACAAATTTTGCTGCAACTCCAAAGTTTTTAAAAAGATGGGAACGATTGAAACCGTTGACGGGCAATCCGATAATCTTGTAGCCTTCTTTTGGGATACACTCCATTTCCATACGGTCTTCGGCGCCAATAAACAAAATTTCGGATTCGGAATAGCGATTTCTAAATTCATTTGCAATCGATAATGCAGGAAATACATGTCCGCCTGTCCCGCCTCCGCTTATGATTATTTTATATTGCTTCATATTCCTCCTGCTTTTTGACTCTTGATTCTTGATTCTCCTCTATTCCCTGAATATCAAGTACCAATTTTTCTCCTTCATCCAATTCAACATCCTCTATCCTGTTTTCGCTTTCATTCTCTTTCTCATTTCCCATTCCGGCATTGAATCGGCTGACGCTTAATATAATGCCGATATAACAACTGGTTATTATCGTCGATGTTCCGCCGCTGCTTATAAGCGGTAACGGCTGACCTGTAACCGGAATCAGGCCTACGGCTACCGACATGTTTATAAATGCCTGAATTACAATAATTAATCCGGAACCAAGCGCAAGATATTTCGGAAACTGTTTTTCGCACCTTCGCGCAATAATAGCCACCCTGAACATCAGAAAAACATACAGAAGCAAAACACCTATCCCTCCTGTTATCAACCCGAGTTCTTCAATAATGATGGCATAAATGAAATCGGAATACGCCACCGGTAAAAAATCACGCTGTATGCTTCGTCCCGGCATTCTACCGAAAAAACCTCCTCTCGCGATGGCAATTTTAGCGTTCCCCGGTTGAAATTTAGCACCTTCCAAACTGTATTTATCTTCATCACTTTCTTTTTTTCCAAAGTTTTCAACACGTACTTTCCACATTACAAAACGGTCGGTAAATTTATTACTTCTGAGTGTTTTTTCCGGCACATTGATGATTATTACTGTCAACAGTACGACGAAAACAATTAATCCGGCCGTCAAAAAAAACATCTTCTTCCATGGCAAATTACCCATGAACATCATCAGAAAACAAACTGCAAACAAAATAAACGCCGTAGTAAAATTTTCAGGGAAAATACATATAAAAGTCATTCCAACCCCGATTAATATTATCCAGAACTTGTTATTCGGAGTAAAAATTTCCGACTTTCTGCTTAAAATGAATGCAATAAACACGATACAAGAAATTTTTGCAATTTCCGATGGCTGGAATGAAAGTTTTCCGATCGACAACCATCTGCTGGCTTCATTGGTTTCTTTTCCGATAAAAAACGTTGCTATCAACAGTATAATTGACATGGGAAGCAGTATTATCGCACTCGAAAAGTATTTACTCTGAATATTATCGAGTAACAATATGACGCCAAAACCCAACAGCAAAAATGTGGCATGTTTCACTATCGGTGCCCATAAAAAAAAACCTTTGCTTACTCCTCTGAATGCTTCCTGGCTTGAAGCGCTAAACACTTCGACCAACGATATGAAGCATAGCAACATAAATATTACCCAAACGGAACGGTCGCCCTTGAAAAGTTTATTCGCTAAATCCATAATTAATTAAGATTACAAATTTCGTACATACATTTTAAATTGTCTCCCTCTATCTTCATAGTCTTTAAACAAATCGAAACTTGCACAACAAGGCGAAAGTAACACCGTATCTCCTTTAACGGCAAGGCGATAGGCTGCAAGTACGGCGTCTTCCATAGTGCGAGCGTCTTCAATTTTCGAAACTTTTCCGTCAAAAAAAGCGTGCAGTTTAGCATTGTCAACTCCGAGAAAAATCAATGCCCTGCAGTTTTTCAATGCTAAATTTTCGATTTCGGTATAATCATTCCCTTTATCGGTTCCACCAAGTATCAATACTATCGGAGTATTAATGCTTTGCAAAGCATACCAACAGGAATTGACGTTTGTAGCTTTTGAATCGTTGATGTAATCAACGCCACGCACGCGGGTAACCATTTCGAGGCGGTGCTCAACGCCTGAAAAGTCACTCAACGATTCGCGAATTCGTTCATCTTTGATGTCGCAGACTTTGGCAGCTATACCCGCGGCAAGTGAGTTGTACAAATTATGCGTTCCTTCCAATGATAACAATTCTTTATCCATATTAAATTTTCCGTTTTTTGTTTCTAAAATAATTTTTTCGTTTTCAACGTATCCTTTCACTCCCTCTTTTTTCGTTTCGGCAAAAGGATATAATGTTGCCTGAGGGTTAAATTTTTCTATATTTTTTTGAATAACAGGATCATCCTTCCAAAAAACAAAAGCGTCCCGAACGGTCTGATTCTGTAAAATCCTGAACTTTGCATCTATATATTCTTGAAAATTATAATGATAGCGGTCAAGATGGTCCGGAGTGATATTCAACAGGATAGCTACGTCCGCTTTGAAATCGTACATGTCGTCGAGTTGAAAACTACTCAGTTCGATAACATAGTATTCATGAGGATTTTCTGCCACCTGCAAAGCGAGACTGTTTCCTATGTTTCCCGCAAGTCCTGCATCAAGACCAGCTTCTTTCAAAATATGATATGTGAGCATTGTAGTTGTTGTCTTGCCGTTACTGCCTGTTATGCAAATCATTTTAGAATCCGTATAACGAGCGGCAAACTCAATTTCGGAGATTATATGTATTTTACATTCAATTATTTTTCGAACAATTGGCGCTTTATCGGGTATTCCCGGACTTTTAATCACTTCATCGGCATTCAGTATTTTTTCTTCTGTATGTCTGCCTTCTTCATATTCAATATTGTGATCTTCAAGCATTTCCTTATAATTATCCGGAATCAAAGAGTCATCCGAAAGAAAGACGTCAAAACCTTCTTTTTTAGCGAGAATTGCGGCGCCTACCCCGCTTTCTTTACCTCCGAGTATAACTGTTCTTTGTTTCATAATTATCTGATTTTCAAAGTTACTATCGTTATTACCGCAAGGATAATGCCTATCAGCCAAAAACGCAATACAAGTTTTGATTCCGGTATAACATTAAGCGGTTTTTGTATCAATGCTTTTATGCCTGCGCTTCCGGACTTTTGAAAATGATGATGAAGCGGCGTCATTTTGAAAATTCTGTGACCTTCACCGTTCTTTTTCTTCGTAATTTTAAAATAGGTTACCTGCAACAGAACCGACAGACTTTCAACAAGAAATATGCCGCAAAGAATCGGAATCATCAGTTCCTTGCGAATCACTATTGCAAAAACGGCAATTATCCCGCCAAGAGTCAAGCTGCCTGTGTCGCCCATGAAAACCTGTGCAGGATAGGCATTATACCAAAGAAATCCTACCGTAGCGCCAATGAAAGCCGCTGCAAAAATTACAAGTTCCTCGCTACCGGGCAAAAACATGATGTTTAGAAACGCTGCGAATCGTATGTGCGACGACATATAGGCCAATATCCCGAGCGCAATTCCTATTATTGCCGAACTGCCTGCTGCCAAACCGTCAAGACCATCGGTCAAATTTGCTCCGTTTGAAACGGCCGTTACAATAAAAATCACAATCAGCACGAAAAATAACCATGTCATTTCTTCCTTGAAATCGCCCGCCCACGAAGCCAGCCAGGCATAATCGAAGTTGTTGTTCTTAATGAACGGAATAGTCGTTTTTGTTGATTTAGTTTCGAGCGGATGAATACGAACTTCTTTTACGACATTTTGTGAATTAACGATTTCCATATTTTCGCTGATTACTGCTTCCGGACTTAAATATAATGTCATTCCTACGATCAGTCCCAAACCTGTTTGTGCAACTATCTTGAATTTACCGTGTAAACCTTTTTTGTCTTTTTTGAATACTTTGATATAGTCATCCGCAAATCCGAGTGCGCCCAGCCAAACGGTTGTAATCAGCATTATGATAATGTATATGTTATTGATTCTGGCAAAAAGCAAAACAGGAATAAGAATCGCAACAATAATGATGATTCCTCCCATCGTAGGCGTACCTTTTTTAGAAATCTGGCCTTCGAGACCGAGATTACGCACTGTTTCGCCTATTTGCATTCGCTGTAACTTGCTGATTATCACTTTGCCTATTGTTGTAGATATGAAAAATGCAAAAACCAAAGCCATGCCGGAACGAAAAGAAATGTATTTGAACACTCCCGCTCCGGGAAAGTCCAAGATCTTGTCCAAATATGCGAATAAGTCGTATAACATATTAATATTATGAAGTATATAATTGTTTGTATTTTCTCGTATTCAATTTTATTTTCCTGATTTCGTCATATCCGTCAAAGTGTATATCTTCAGCCAAACATGCTTTTACAGTTCGTTTTTCCTCGAAAAAATAATCTCTTTTCCTCCTCGAACGTGTATGGTTTTGAAAGATTATTTTCCAGTTTATCGATATTTTTTTCATCATCCTCACAACAGTCCGGTCAAACGTATTGTGTCCGCAAGAATAGAAATATGTATTATCTTTCGATAAACCTAACGAATAGCGATAACTTTTCATTTGTTCTATTTAGTTGAAGAATAGTTGTTTTTCCAATACTGTTAATGCCTGCAAAAATATTCACGTCGGGATCTAAAATCCGTTGCAATTGATATTTTTTTTAACAACTCCTTAATCTCTATTTCTTTAATTAAACTCATATTTTTGAATGTTTTTATGCATTAAAGATTTCTCTCACAATCTCTCTGTCGTCGAAATGATATTTAACTCCTTTAATATCCTGATAATCTTCATGCCCCTTGCCTGCGACCAGAATAACATCGCCTTTTTTAGCCAAAGCAATTGCAGTTTTGATGGCTTGCTTGCGATCGGTGATGCAAAGCGTTCTTTCTCTGTCGCTAACCGTCAAACCGGCATACATATCGTTGATTATATCGGCAGGATCTTCAAAACGCGGATTGTCGGAAGTTAATATTAGTTGGTCACTTTGTTTAACAGCCTCTTTCGCCATCAACGGACGTTTTCCTTTGTCTCTGTTTCCCCCTGCACCGACAACCGTTATAACACGTCCTTCATCGCCAAGCACTTCATTAATACCTTCTAATACGTTTTTCAATGCATCCGGAGTATGCGCGTAGTCAACAATCGCCGTAAATCCTTTCAACGAACGTATTGTTTCAAATCTTCCCGCAACGGGATAAAGCGAACTTAGCGCGACCAAAACATCATAAAAGTCTTCTTCAAGCGCAACCGCAACGCCCAAAACGGCAAGTATGTTGTAGGCGTTGAACCGTCCGACAAAATGCAGATAAACATTTTGACCATTTATTTCCATTTCCGTACCCTCAATGTGTGATTCTATAATTTTTCCCTTGAAATTGGCCAATGTGCGCAAAGAATATGTCAATTTTCGAGCTGCCGTATTTTGAAGCATTACCATGCCTGTTTTATCATCCACGTTTGTGAGCGCGAAAGCGTTTGCCGGCAGGCTGTCAAAAAATTTTTTCTTCGCTTTTAGATAATTTTCAACGGTTTGGTGATAATCGAGATGGTCGCGTGTGAGGTTTGTAAAAATACCGCCATTAAAATCAAGCCCGCTAATTCGCTGCTGGTCGATTGCATGAGAACTCACTTCCATAAAGACATATTCACATCCTGCTTCCACCATCTCGGCCATTAATTTATTAATAATTAATGGGTCAGGAGTCGTATGTTCAGTCGGAACATGTCTGTCGTCTATATAATTGCAAACCGTAGATAACAAGCCTGCCTTATATCCGAGTTTGCGAAACAGATTATACAGAACGGTAGCAATCGTGGTCTTGCCGTTCGTCCCTGTTACACCGACAAGCATCATTTGTCGAGATGGTTCTCCATACCAAGCCGAAGCCAGACGACCTAAGGCTACGGCCGAATCGGGAACAATCACAAATTTAACTTCTTTATTCTCTATTTGGGGTTGATGCTCGCAGACTATCACTTTAGCGCCCCGATCAATAGCCTTTTCTATATAATCATGTCCATTAACGGACGTTCCTTTTATTGCAACAAATATAGAACCGGTTTTTACTTGCCTTGAATCCGATTGAATATCTGCAATCTCTAAAGCATTATATCTTTCTGCCGTTTTATAACCCGCTGTTTCCAATAATTCCGATAGTTCCATCCTTTTAGTAGTTTTTTATAAAATTGTTTCCTTAAATTTTAAACCCTTAATCTTTCGTGTCTTTATTTGAGTGTAAGCATTACCGTCTGCCCTTGAACAACTTTACTCCCGTTTGTTACCGATTGTGATACGACCTTTCCGGCTCCTGTAATCAGTACACGCAAACCGCAATTTTCAAGCACAAATACAGCATCTTTTGCTCCCATACCGACAACATTGGGCACAAGATTTTCAATGAATGGTAAATCCCTTACAACCAATCCTTTTTCATTTTTATAGACTAACACATGATCGGATTTTAATTTTTCAGACATATCCAGCTTAAAATCAAACACTCCCATAACTTTTTTAAGAGCCAAATAACTACCGTTTTTCACATCAGGATACGAAATTTTCAGGGAATCTTCTTTTATTTTGCTTATATTCAGCATCGTATTACTTGCATAAATTTTTTCGGCTATCTCTTTTACGACTGTCCCGCTCATAAGGCCGCCGGAAGCAGTGCCTGCACGAGGGCGCGAAATTACCACAATGCAAGTATATTCCGGATTTTCGTAAGGGAAATACCCGCAGAACGAAACATTATAACCGTCACTATGATAAACGCCATCGGTTGCTCTTACTGTCGTTCCTGTCTTTCCTGCAATTGTAATCACATCTGATTTTGCCGGTTTACCCGTTCCATCGGGATTTTTATGCGTAGGGTCATGATAATTTACAACATTGTACAACATTTTCCGTATGATCTTTAAAGTCGAATCCGAACAAATCTTTGATATAATAGTTTCAGTATCAAAATGTTTTACAGACTTGCCATTTTTCATAATATCCCTTACAAATAGTGGTCTGACCATTTTTCCGTCGTTTGCTATTGCATTAAAAAACGCGAGTGTTTGTATAGGAGGTATTTTTACTTCGTAACCAAAAGGAATCGTAATTAATGATAAATCAGACCATCCGCCTTTTCCTTTTTCGCTCGGCCATTTTAATTTTGCTTTTCCGGCACCGCGAATTTCAATTTTTAAATCGACGTCCATACCTATTTTGTGAAGTCCTTCAATATATTTTGTAGGATTTCTCTTGTATGCATTGTATATAAGTTCGGCAACGCCGATATTAGACGAATACCGGATAGATTTCTCCGCATCAATCAATCCATACCCGCCTCTGCCGAAATTATGGTCGATAACGAATCTTTTACCGACTTGTTTTTTCCCGTTTCCTACATCCACCGGGGTTGTCGGTTCCACAACCTTATCTTCAATCGCCACCATCATGGATGCGACTTTGAATGTTGAGCCGGGTTCTATCTCGTCAGCTACGGCATGATTCATGGTTTCGGCATATTTTCCGGGAGCTGTACAAGCCATGTTGGTAATGGCTTTTATTTCGCCGGTTTTCACTTCCATTACAACTGCTGTCCCTGATTCGGCATCCAATATTTTTAATTTGTCGGTCAGCGCTTTTTCTACAATATCCTGAATATTAATATTTATCGTAGAACGAATGTCCATTCCGTCCGTAGGTTCAATCACAACATTTCTATACCATTTACCTCCAACCTGTATTCCGGAACTTAAACCGGCAACTCCCCGAAGCAAAGTATCATAATATAATTCAAGTCCGTTTTTCCCCTTCGTTAAGCCCGTTTTTGTGTCTATTTCATTGTAAATGTCTCCGATGGTGTACGATGCCAACATTCCAAATGGCTTTTGCCGCTGCATCATTTCTTTGGTGCTCACAAAACTGTTTCGACTTTTCATTCTCAAAAACGGAAATTCGAGTATTTCTTTTAAATCCAGAAAGGAAACTCTACCTTCATAAATCGGATAATGACGGTTTTTCTCTTTCAGTCCTTTTATCAAATACGCTTTATATCCTGCCTGTGTACGGTTTTTCAGTTTTTTTGAAAGATGTAAAGCAAGCAAATTAACATTGTTGTGTTTTGAATTGTAAAACGAATCAAGGGCAAATTTTTTATCTTTCACAAAACCTTCCGAGCCGAAATCCAAATATACATAATATAAAGGTTGATTAGTTGCCATTAGCCTGTCGTCTTCCGAATAAATATTGCCGCGCGCGGGATTGATTTTCCGGTCTGCCGTCGTCTGATTTTTCTCTGCAACTTTCAACCATTCTTTCTTCTCTCCGATTCCAACCTTAAATGCCTTAAAAAGTATCATTATCGCTACAATACAAAGCAATAAAGTAATGATAAAATAACGGATAAAAATACTACTGTCATTGTCTTTTTTATTATTTATTTTTGTCTTTTCCACTTTTTAACTTTTGATTCTTACTATTTTAGTTTATACGGCGGCGTTGTTGCTTTTTCCAAATCAAGCCCCTGTTTCTTAACCAATTCTTCAACCTGAGATGGTCGTGTATTGCTTGTCAATATGGCTGATGTTTGAATCGCCTCATATTTCACATTCTTCAGTTCCGTCTGTAAATTAACTATCTCTCTGATTTTCAAAAGACACGCATAACGATTACTGATATACACAAAAAACAGAAACACAACTAAAACAATCATTTTAGTATGTTTAACGATAAAATTTTCTTTCAGTATCCCGCCGCCTAGGATATACATAAATGATACTTTCTTTTTCTTCTTCATATTTTTATCTTTATGGAGACGTAACATTTACGTCTTTACCTTTTTTCCGCTATCCGCAATTTTGCGCTTCTTGCTCTCGGATTGGCAATTGCTTCTTTTTCGGTCGGTACAATCATTTTTCCAATCAACTTAAACGGCGAATTAAAATTTCCAAAAACATCCTGTTCCGCACGTCCTTCAAAATTTCCCGTTTTCATGAAATTTTTCACTAGCCGGTCTTCAAGCGAATGATACGAAATAACAACCAGTCTGCCGCCCGTGCACAACAATTTTTCCGCCTGACTTAACAATTTGCGTAATGCCGATATTTCATCGTTTACCTCAATTCGCAAAGCCTGAAATGCCTGTGCAAAAAACTTTTTCTCTTTTTCTCGCCTACAAAAAGGCTTCAATATTTCAAGCATTTCCGAAGTTTTTCGTATAGGATTTTTTTTGCGTTGCCGGACAATGCTCAACGCTATATTATCAGCATTTTTTAACTCTCCGTATAAACTAAAAACCTCCGAAAGAGCTTTGCCCGAATAGGTGTTCAATATTTCACTGGCTGTCTTTTCCGCTTGTTTGTTCATTCGCATATCTAATTTACTGTCAAACCGGAACGAAAAACCTCGCTCTCTGTCGTCAAAGTGATGCGAAGAAACGCCCAAATCGGCTAAAATTCCATTCATTTCAAACTCTTTGTGAAAACGTAAAAAATTTGAAATATAACGAAAATTGCTCCTCACAAATGTAAATCTTTTATCATTTATTATATTCGGCACAACATCAGCATCTTGGTCAAAACTATACAATCGACCGTTCTTGCCCAAACGCTCTAAAATGCTGCGAGAATGCCCTCCTCCACCAAAAGTTGCATCAACATATATCCCTTTTTCTTGAATATTCAATCCGTCAATGCTTTCCTTCAGTAAGGCAGGAATATGATAAAAAACTTCCTTATCACTCATTATTAATTCTTTAAATCAAAGTGTATAGCTTAACAAGCTGATTAATCGTGTAAAGGTAAACATTTTTCCGCAAATTGCGCCACAAAAAAAAAAAAGTTTTCAACATGTCCAAAATTTGTAGTTATTTTCTACTTTCTTTCTATAAACTTTCGCAAGACATTTTTTTCGTTTATGTATAATCTGAAAATTTAATGTTAACTTTGCGCTGAAAAAATGCTGAAAACAGGTTACAATGCTTATAAATATCAAACAGATTTTGAAATCGAAATTAGGCAACAAGGTGGATATGATTCCTTCTTTTGCTGTGAACTGTCTGATGCGCTTGATTCATCAGGACGAAATCAATGATATTATTGTTAAATTTAATGATTTGACCGGAATTGATTTCATGAACGCATTAATCGGATATTTTAATATTAACCTGATAATTAAGAATGAAGATAATTTTCCAAAAGACGGACAACGTTATATTTTTGTTTCAAACCATCCTCTTGGCGGACTTGACGGTATTTGTCTTTCAGCCATCATAGGGAATCATTATGACAAGAAAATCAGGTATTTGGTGAACGATCTTTTACTCAATATACCCAACTTGCAATCTATTTTTGTTCCGGTGAATAAACACGGCACTCAAAATAGAGCATCCGTAAAAAAAATTGAAGAAGCCTATTCTTCCGAAAATCAAATAATCACATTTCCGGCAGGACTGTGTTCCAGAAAGCGGAGAGGGAAAATATGCGACCTCGAATGGAAAAAATCATTTATTCAAAAAGCAATCGAATACAAAAGAAATATTGTTCCCATTTATTTTGAAGGAAAAAATTCCGACTTTTTTTATCGTTTTTCCGATTTTCGCAAACTTTTTGGCATAAAGTTTAATCTGGAAATGTTACTTTTGCCGAATGAAATGTTTAGAAACAGAGACAACACTTTCAGTATAACTGTTGGGAACCCCGTCTCATACAAGACATTTGACACGAGCAGAAAGCCGGCGGAATGGGCAGAGATAATAAAAAAAACAGTTTACAAACATGCAGATAATATAGAAAAAACATGCAACAGATAATAGAACCCGGAGACAAGGATTTAATCAGATCGGAACTGACTTCCGAAAAATTGTTGAGAAAAACAAACAAATCCGGCAACGAGATTTACATCGTATCGGCACAAAATGCACCGAATACTTTAAAAGAAATAGGACGCCTGCGAGAAATCGCTTTTCGTTTTTACGGCGGAGGAACAGGCCTTTCTTGTGACCTGGATGAATTTGATATAATGGAGGGAGCTTATCGTCAGTTGATTGTATGGAATCCGAAAACAGAAGAAATTCTCGGAGGTTATCGTTTTCTATTAGGATCGGAAGTCAGATTTGATAAAGAAGGTAAACCCATCCTTGCGACATCGCATCTTTTCAACTTTTCCAGGAATTTTCTTAAAAATTATCTGCCTTATACCGTCGAACTTGGGCGATCGTTTGTATCGCTTGACTATCAGGCGACGCTCGGCAGATCCAAAGGAATTTTTATTCTCGACAATCTTTGGGACGGGCTTGGAGCGCTACCCATTATTCATCCTTCCTTAAAATATTTCTACGGAAAGGTAACAATGTATAACACTTACGACAGCGAAGCGCGTAATATAATTTTATATTTCCTCAACCTTCATTTCCCAGATAATGAACATCTCATAACTCCTATTCATAAACTGGAAACAAATTCGGACGAGAAATTCCTGAGCTGCCTGTTCAGTGGCAAAGATTTCAGGGAAGACTATAAAACGTTAAATCTGGAAGTTCGCAAACGGGGCATTAATGTGCCGCCTCTGATCAGCGCTTACATGAACCTTTCGCCTAAAATGAGAACATTCGGAACAGCTATAAATCATGAGTTCGGAGATGTGGAAGAAACAGGTATCCTGATAAAGATTGAAGAAATCCTTGAAGAAAAGAAAAAACGCCACATTGAATCGTTTTTTGCACAACGTAATATATGGTAATTTCTTCAAAAAGGCAGTTTTTTTATCATTTCTTCAATAACGGAAACCGTACCGTCAATGCCAAACAGAGATGTGTTAATACAAATATCATAGCTTGCGCCGGCGCCCCACGTTTTGTTTGTATAATAATTGTAATAAGCTGCCCTTTTTTTGTCGGCATCTTTCATTATATCGCGCGCTTTTTCGACCGAAATGTTTTCCGATTCCATGATTTTCCTGATACGATCTTCGTCGCTTGCCGACAAGAATATTTTGAAACAGTCTTTTCTGTTGCGCAAAATATAGTCTGCGCAACGACCTATAAATACACATGACTGTTTTTCGGCAAGATTACGGATCACGTCGCTCTGGATTTTAAAAAAAGTGTCGTTAGAGAGCCAGCCGTAAGCGATTGCGGTATTGCCCATAAATTGAAAGCGCGAATCGAACAAACCGGCTGATATGCCCTTTTGTGTACGTTCGTCGGCCTTTTCAAAAAGTTTCGCGCTTAGCCCGCTCTCTTTAGATGCAATAACAATGAGTTCCTTGTCATAGTAAGCGATTCCGAGCGATTCCGAAAGTTTTTTACCGATTTCGCTCCCGCCGCTGCATAATTGTCGTCCTATGGTAATAATCATATCTGTTCTGTTTTAAATTTGCGTAATTGAATAAAAATCATTATGGTAGATACGATTGCCGCAATGCCGTCGGAAAGCGGAAGACTTGCCCATACGCCTGTTACGCCAAAGAACTGCGGCATTATTATCAAACATGGAATAAGTACAAGTACCTGACGGATAAGCGAAAGGAATATGGCTTTTCCTGCCATGCCCATACTTTGGAAGAAGTTTGTAATGACGATTTGCGCTCCGATAAAAGGATAAAGCAATACGGTGATACGAAGCCCGTAAACGGCGAGTGCAACAAGGTCGTCGTCAGAAGTGAAAATCCTCGCAAGCAGTTCCGGAAAAAATTCGCCCAGGAGAAATGCAACAGTAGTTATGATCGTTGCAAATATAATCGTCAGTTTCAGGACCTGCTGTACTCTGTCCATTTGTTTGGCGCCATAGTTGTAGCCCACTATCGGCTGCATGCCTTGATTTATTCCCATCACAATCATGATGAAAAGGAAAGCAACGCGGTTTACGATTCCGTAAGCTCCGATAGCGAGATCGCCACTGTATTTTTTGAAACCGTTATTGATCAATATCACAACTATGCACGCAGCAAAATTCATCAGGAATGGAGCCATGCCGATATACAGCATGTCTTTCATTATCCTGATGTCGGGTTTGAAGATGCTTTTATGGAAGTGAAGCAATTCGTTTTTGTTGCTGAATATTTTGACTTGCCAGACAAGAGATACAAATTGCGCCAAAATGGTTGCGATTGCGATTCCTTTTATTCCCCATTTCAGAACGAAAATAAATATCGGCGCCAGGATAGCGTTGAGAACGATGGTTATGATGGTCAGCGCCATTGCTTTTTTTGGATGTCCGGAAGCACGCAGCACGTTATTCAAGCCAAAATAGAGGTGAGTAAAAACATTTCCAAGCAGGATGACGGTCATAAAATCACGGGCATAATAAATCGTCCGGTCACTTGCCCCGAAGAAATAAAGGACAGGGTCAAGGAAAATCAGGGACAGCACAGTGAATGCAAGACCGATAACAATATTCATGATAACGACGTTTCCAAGAATGCGTTTTGCCGTATCGTAATCCCTTTGCCCCAATCGGACTGATATAAGCGTTCCTGCGCCTATTCCTACGAGCGTGCCGAGCGCTGCCAGGATGTTCATAAATGGAAATGTGACGGCAAAGCCCGAAATAGCCATTGCTCCTACGCCTTGACCGATAAAAATACTGTCCACCATGTTGTATAGCGAAGTGGCAGACATGGCAATGATTGCAGGCATTGCGTATTGCCTCAGGAGCTTGCTGATTTTTTCCGTACCAAGTTCGGCTGGAATATACGGGTGAGACATGCGTTAGAGTTGTTTTAATTGTTCTTCAGCGGCTTGTTTCAGTTTTATTTCCTTGTTGTTGTCTACATGGGAAATCGTCAGCCGGAAGTATTTCTCGGCATTTGTCTTGTCGCCTTTTATCTTGTATACATATGCCATATTATAGAGCAAAAATGGATTTTTGGGATTTATTTTTTCTGCCTTTTTGAGCGCTTCCAGCGATTTGTCATACTCCTTATTTATAGCATGCAGGGTTGATATGTTAATCCAGCTTTGCTCATAGCCGGGATAATGTTTTGCCATTGATTCCGAAATCTTCCTGATATTGTCAAACAGGGTGGTATCCTTTTCGGCGAAAAGTATTTCCTGAAAATCTTGTACGGCGCCTTCTATAACGGTTTGCGGTATGTCTACAAGTTTGAAGTTTTCTCCTTTCCAGTTGTTGCCGATTTTTTTCGAATACTCGATGAGTTGGAGGGTTTCGTCTGTCAGGACGTCAAATTCATTTAATTTTGAAAGCATGTAAATCTTGGCAACACGCATGTCAAGGCGCGTCGGAAACATATTGATACCTTCCGAAATATAGTATAGCGCAGAATCGGCATATTTTTTGTCATAACTGAGCGAATCTTTTTCCTGACTCTTGAGGGTATAATAATTGAAGTAAGAAGGATACAGTTCGGGGTCGTTTCTGTCTTCATAATCCCAAGCGAGCAGTATTTCTTTTGCTTCCGCCAGATTTTTTTCCGCAAGCGCTTTTACGAATACATCTTTAAATGACTGTCCGGAAACGTTGGGTAACCCAAAAAGAGAACTAATCAGAATTGTTAAAACTATTTTCTTCATCATTTTCTTGATTTTTTTGTTTTGCGGCAGCAAATATACGGTTTTTTTTCGTTTTTTTCATGCAGACAGAATTTGACAGGCAGGGAAAACGAGCCGCTGTGGACATAAAATATAAAATTTTCAACCTGCTCCATTCAATTTTCATCTGCTTTGTATGTGAATTATTCACGCTGCAAAGTTACAATACAGGAGGTAGTTGCCAAAATATTTTTGGCAACGCAACTTATTCTCCATAAAGTTACAGTATTACCTGTATTTTCTGCTTTGAGTGTTTCGATGTCGGAAACAGTTTTTCAGTGCGTCGCTGTATGTTCTACCAATTGGTATTTTCTGTCCCGACTTCAGCCAAAGTTCGTTTCCGCTCATGCAGCAAAGATGGAGCAGATTAACGGCAAAACGCTTGCTGCAACGCACCAAGCCGTCTTCTGCAAAGTCCTCCACAAGGGTTTTTAAACTTTCGATGACCAGCATTTTGACGTTGTCGACAAAGTGAATAGTGCAATAACAGTTGTCGATTTCGATATATACAATATCGTTGCCGTAAACCGGATACTTTTTACCGTCGCTGCAATGCACAAGCACAGGTTTGGGCCTGTAGATTTCAACTTCAATAATGCCGCTCATCTGTTTGAGATTGGCAATGACTGTTTCCTGACTTTGGTCTGTTACAACCGACAGCAGGATTCTTTTTTTGGATTGATTTTTCACGCTTCCTAATTATGTTGTTCTATACATTGAAAGAAAGCATTTTTCTCATATATTTTTTCACTACTGTCCGCTAAAAAAAAAGAGAGTAGCTAACCCCGGTAGTTGACCGCTCAAGGGTTATCTTTACAATCAGAACAAAAGAAAGTAGCCCATGGGCAAAAGTACAAATTTTATCGGACAGGCACTACTGATTCAGCTATTAACCTGAGTTCGACGTAAGAAAGTCATAAAAAAATTTGGTAAGTTGGCTAATTTTTCTTATTTTTGTGTTTGATAATCAACATTATAAATAAAAATTATGGCACAACTTACCACCGACAAAATTACTGAAATTTATTGTATTG
>JAITJX010000202.1 GCA_031278765.1 Tannerella sp.
AGCATTTTTTTATTTCCGGCGCAAATAATATCGTAAGGCGCGAATGCTATTTCGCGCCTTCTGTCTCCATTCTCAATTGGAAGAAGGGGGAAGATATTTTTTAAAAGATTTTAATGAATAATTTGTTTTTTTAAAAAAAAAGAATTACATTTGCAAACGATTTCAATCATAATAAAAAAAACAGATGAAAGTTTTTTTCTCGCATAAGATGGCTGCAAATACAGCAAATAAAAAAGTAGTTAATTCTATGGAATTTAATTACTTTGGCACAATCTTTGCAGAGAGAGAGAGAGAGAGAGAGAGAGAGAGAGAGAGAGAGAGAGAGAGAGAGAGTATAATAATAATGTGTGCGCATACATGCGCGGTTGTAGAAATTTTATTTCCCCCCACATATGAAATTTTTCGTATGTGGGGTTTTCTGTTTGGGTACTGTTTTTGCCCGTATTGTTTAACATTAGAATTTATATGCCTATGATCAAACGAAATTAAATAACCGAAAAAAAAGCAAACAATTTGCTGTAATTAATGAGTATTAATATTTTATTTTTTTTTCAAACAATCTTTAAAATCTAAACAATCTTTAAAATGAATTATTTAAATTTTTTATTAATTGACATCAAACGACTGAAAATATCGTTGTGTATTTTTCTTTTGTTTTGTGTAACCGCTTTCGCAGGCCTTCTTTTTTCCTGCGACAAGCGAGGTGATGATACGGGTGAAAAGCATAATCCTGACATGCCGATTGAACTTATTTCGTTCCGTCCCGATTCGGGACGAATCCGGGAAATGGTGCTCCTGGACGGGAAAAACTTTGGAAGCGATGTTTCCAATATTAAAGTATACTTTAATCAAAAAGAAGCAAAAGTGCTCGGCTCTACGGGAGATCGCATTTTGGCGCTGGTACCCCGTTTGCCGGGCGACACCTGTGTGCTGGCGGTTGCAATAGGAGAGCAGAAGAAATCTTATGACAAATTTTTCAGGTACAAAGTTGAAGCATCCGTTACAACGCTGGCCGGCAACGGAACGTCGGCATTGGTGACAACGTCGCTGGACCAGTCGCAAATAAACCCTGTCTATATGTGCGTGGATCAAAACTTCAACATTTTTGTAACAGTGCCGGAAAACGATGCACTGGTCAAAATCAGCGAGCTGGATAACACTATTCAGGTAATGGCTACCAATGCGCAAGGGATAAATCACCGTTGCGCTCCCAGCATACATCCGGAAACGAATGTGTTGATGATGGGTGCACAGGGGAGCAATACGCGCGATCGTTTTGTCTTTTGTGATCCGGAAGCAGGGTGGATACCCAAACTGTATTTTGTAAAAAACTGGGATTTGAACGGTTTTTCGGACATCCCTACCAACAGTGATGACGAAACCCATTTTCAATGCTGGTATTGTCAGGATGACGGATACTTGTATACACGTTATACTTCGGGACATATCGTGAAAATACATCCCAAGACATGGGATGCAACCGTTGTTGGCATGACTCCCAGGGGTTATACTTACGGGCTGGCGCTTCATCCTGTCAACAAATCGGAAATGTGGATGGCTTACTGTTCGGCGGGAAGCCCTCCGGGCGATGTTCGACACAGTCTTTGTATGATCGACTTGCGCAATCCTCCGCAGACAACGTCGCCAACGGATCCCGATTTTCATAAATTGTCGGGACCTACTGCCGGCGGATTCAGAGACGGTCCTATAGAAACCGCTCAATTCAACGAACCCCGCATGATTAATTTCGATGCGGAAGGCAATCTGTTTATGGGAGACTCCAATAACCACTGCATCCGGCTGATCAATACGCAGTCGATGATGGTAGAAACCTTGATCGGAATACCACAAAACAAAGGAATGGTTGATGGCGCCAGAGAGAATGCAAAATTTTCCGAGCCGCATGGCATTGTTGTTGATGCCGAAGGTATCATTTATGTAGCAGACTATGGTAATAAACGCATAAGGAGAATTGCTATCGAATAATTTTTTATTAATCTGAAAATCAATATTGATATGAGAAAAAAGTTATGTGCTTTTATTATGTTTTTGCTCTTGGCGCCCTTCTCGCTGATTGCGCAGCAAAAGAGTTATACCATGTCGGGGAAAACAACGGACGAGAATGGCGAAAGTATGCCCGGCGTCACCGTGTATATCAAAGATAAACCCGGTGGAGGCCTCATTACCGATGGAGAAGGGAAATTTACAATTAAGGCCGAACGTGGCGACAGATTGATGTTTTCGTTTATCGGATATGAAAATTATGAATATTTGGTAACCGAAGAAAAGAAAGATTTGACAATTCAAATGTCTTTATTAACGCAGGAAATAGAAGAAGTAGTCATTGTGGCTTCCGGCGTCCAGCGTAAAATATCTTCGGTAGCCGCCATTACATCCGTTAACGCTAAAGACCTGCAAGTACCTGCGCCCTCTATTACAAATATGCTGGGCGGCAGGGTAGCCGGAGTCATCACGATGCAATCAAGCGGCGAGCCGGGCAAAAATCTTGCCGAATTTTGGGTGCGCGGCATCGGTACTTTTGGAGCCAACAGCAACGCCCTGGTGCTGATAGACGGTCTGGAAGGCGATATAAATGCGATTGATCCTGCCGATATAGAAGGTTTTTCGGTATTGAAAGATGCTTCGGCAACAGCCATATATGGTTCCAGGGGCGCCAACGGTGTTGTGCTGATCACAACCAAACGCGGAGAAGAAGGGAAACTTAAAATTACGGGACGCGCCAACTTCTCGCTTTCGCAAGTGAAACGCCTACCCAAATATCTGCGGGCTTATGATTACGCCCTGCTGGCAAACGAAGCTTATGAAGTGCGGGGAGAGCAGGCCATATACAGCGATATTCAACTCGACGTTATCAGAGACGGCCTGGACCCCGACCTCTATCCGGACGTAAACTGGCAGGATGAAATCCTGAACAAAGCTTCATTTAAGCAGACCTATTATGCTAACGCGGCAGGAGGAGGCTCGATAGCCCGTTATTTTGTCAGTCTCGGATACAGTAATGAAACAGCTGCCTATAAAGCGGAAAAAGATAATCCCTACGCTTCAAATGCAGGATACAAGACGTTCAGTTTCCGCACCAATCTCGACATCGACCTGACTAAAACTACCGCCCTGCATTTCGGCGCCAATGCGTTTTTGTCTATCAACAACCAGCCCGGAATAGTAAACACGGATTATGTATGGGCGGCGCAGGCTTATGTTACTCCCTTACTGTTTCCTACCGTCTATTCCAATGGACAACTTCCGGCTGCCGGCACCGACAACAATGTTTCCTCGCCTTACGTCCTGATTAACCATACCGGAAAATCAAGTTCGCAAAACAACCAGAATTTGTTTACCCTTGGAATCAGTCAAGACCTGAAATTCGTAACCGAAGGACTGAAACTCAATATTCAGGGTTCATACAACAGGAACGGAACGCTCTCCGAAGGACGTTATATATTCCCGGCCTTGTACCGCGCGATCGGACGCAACAATATCGGCAACTTGGTTACAAGAGAACAAAGGGCGAAAACAGATTTGATATATACGAAGGGCGAAACCGCTTTCCGCAAGTTCTGGATGCAAGCGGATTTGTTGTATGATTGTCTGTTTAACGAAGACCATCGCGTGGGATCATTGATTCGTTACAATATCAGCGACCAGCAAAATACGGCAGACATAGACAACAGCCTCTCGGCTATTCCTGTCCGGTATCAAACCATAGCTGCGCGCGTCACTTATGGTTACAAAGATACTTACCTTACCGATTTAAATTTTAGTTACATGGGTAGCGAGAACTTTATACCCGGCAAGCAATATGGCTTTTTCCCGTCGTTTGGATTGGGATGGGTCGTTACGGGATACGAGTGGACAAAGGATAATCTTCCCTGGCTAAGCCTTTTGAAAATCAGAGGCACATACGGGATTGTGGGGAATGACCGCCTTACCGATACCAGATTCCCTTACCTGACGCGCGTCTCCATGGGAAACCGCAACATCTGGGGTTCCAGTTCGACGGTCGAAACGGTGCGCGTAAGTAACGAAGGCGCCGACAATCTGCTCTGGGAGAAAGCCGTTAAAACCGATTTCGGATTAGACTTACAACTGCTGGATAACAAAATTACTTTTTCCGGAGACATCTGGCAGGATCAACGCAACGGAATTTTTCAACAGCGCGTACAGATCCCCGATTATGTAGGGCTGATCTCCATGCCTTACGGAAACGTAGGTAAAATGAAAAGCTGGGGGTCGGACGGAAGTGCTTCCTATCTGTTTGAAATAGACAAAGACATGAGCTTTTCGCTCCGCGCCAACTATACTTATGCGCAAAACCTCGTTCAAAATTGGGAAAGACTTAACGAACAGTATCCCTATATGGAATGGCACGGACAACCCTATCAAGGAGTACGCGGATTGCAGTGTATCGGATTTTTCAAGGACGAAGACGACATCAAATACAGTCCCAAACAAGCATGGGGCGAGGTGATGCCCGGCGACCTTAAATACAAAGACATTAACGGTGACGGCAAAGTGAACGACGACGACAAAGTGCCCCTCTCATACAAATCTATGTTCCCGCTCATTACGTATGGCGCAGGTGCCGAGTTTAATTACAAGAATCTTTCCGTAGGCTTTTTGTTTCAGGGGACGGGCAAAGTAGATTACTTCAGCAACGGATATGGATATATTCCTTTTGCAGGTGGAGAAACAGGAAACATTCTGGAACAGTTCAAAGACCCTTCCACAAGATGGATACCAAAAGATTACGCGCTCTCGCACGGAATTGACCCGAACCTGGCGGAAAACCCGAACGCCCTCTTGCCGCGTCTGCAATACGGAAATAACAACAACAATTCGCAAACTTCCGATTTCTGGAAAGGCGACGCCAGCTATTTGCGCTTTAAGGAATTAATGGTCAGCTATCGTTTGAAAGACAAATTCCTGCAAAAAGCAGGCGTCAGCTCCATTGATTTGCAGTTTATCGGCAACAACCTGTATGTATGGGACAAGGTGAAAATATTTGACCCCGAACAGGCCGAAAAAAGAGGCGCTGTTTATCCGATTCCCGCCGTTTATTCTTTCCAGGTTTATATAGTACTTTAAATCATGTCAATTAATTTAAAAAAACAATTTATGTATATGAATTATATAAATATAAAATCAATAAAAAGATATGCGTTTTCAGGCATATTTTTCTCCATAGCGCTTTTTTCGTGCGACTATCTGAATATTGATAATTATGCGGACGAACAAATCAAATTTGATTCTATTTTTACAAGCAAAAGATATATCGAAGCATACATGTGGGACGCTGCCGGAAGTTTCAACGACGAAGGCGGCATCTTCGGCAGCAGTCAGGGAGGAATTTATACTCCCGGCCCAATGGCGACCGACGAAGCGTTCTGCCTGTTCGGAACCGGAGAATTTCAAGGAATGGGATACGTTTTGGGCGAATACAACGAAACCAATATGGGACAAATGGACCAATGGGGGAAGATGTACCAGATCATTCGCCAGTGCAATACCATCTTTGCAAATATCAATAAAGCGACTGACTGGACAGGCAACGAAAAAACGCGCGTGCTGGCCTATACGCGATTTGTCCGCGCATACGCCTACTATAACCTCATTGTAAGTTATGGCCCCGTTGTGCTGATGTACGACGAATTGCTGCAAAACAATGAAACCATAGAATATTACGACAGGCCGCGCGACCTCTATGACGACGCAATGGAATATATTTGCAGCGAATTTGAAGAAGCTGCAAAGTTTTTACCCGCCAAGGTGCAATCCGTACTCGATTTCGGATTGCCGACAAAAGGAGCTGCTTTGGGTTTGGTGGCGAGACTGCGCCTGATACACGCAAGCCCCATGTACAACGGCGGAACGGCGGCCAGAATGTATTTCGGCAGCTGGACAAGGAAAACCGACGGAAAACATTACATTTCGCAAACGTACGACCCGAAACGCTGGGCGGTCGCTGCCGCTGCATGCAAACGGGTGATGGATATGCAAGTGGACGGATTGCCTTTGTACAAACTGCATACGGTCGAACGGGACAATACAACCCCGGCGCTTTCCGACAAAACAGACGACCCGAACTATGCCACGCAGGATTTCCCCAACGGAGCCGCCAATATCGATCCGCTACATTCCTATCACGATATGTTTAACGGAGAAACGGTCATGAACATCAACCCCGAATTTGTCTGGGCAAGAAATTCCGCGACGCTCAGAGAATATACCAAACATTCCTTCCCTGTTTCCAACGGCGGATGGAACGGCATGTGCGTAACGCAAAAAATCATTGACGCCTATGAAATGGCGGATGGACGCTCCATCTCGGATGCAAGCGAAGATTATCCTTACGATGAAACGGGATTTACGACGATGGCAAAAGATTTTTCAGGCTATCATCTCAATGCTGGCGTTTTCAATATGTATGTCAACCGAGAACCCCGCTTCTATGCTTCTATCGGCTTCAGCGAATGTTTCTGGCCCAATTCTTCCACCTCTGAATCAGCACACAAAAACCTGACCGTTACTTATTACTACGACTCCCCCAATGGAAAGTCTGGCGCGCCTAACCCCAACGACCATCCGATAACGGGTTACGTCCTTAAAAAATACGTAAACCCCATGGATGCATGGACAGGAACTTCAGCCCGCCGGCTGGACAAACCGTTCCCGATCATACGCTATGCCGAAATACTGCTCTCCTACGCCGAAGCCCTGAACAGCCTGGAAAGCGAATACGCCATAGAAATAGACGGCATCTCCCAAACGTTTTCCAGAAACGAAGAAAACATCCTGAATGCGTATAATCAGCTAAGGTATCGCGCAGGATTGCCGGGACTGACCTACCTGCCGGAGCGCGAAACAATGCTCGCAAAAATAAAGAAGGAAAGAATGATTGAATTTCTGTATGAAAACCGTCGTTACTTCGACATCCGCAGATGGGGCGATTACGAAGAATCGGAAAATGAACCCATTCGCGGAATGAATACTACCGGCACAAAGGAATCATATTACCAGCGAGTCATACCCAGCAGCAACCGTATCATCAACCGGCAAATCAACAGAAAATTCATCTTCCTGCCCATTCCAAAAGTCGAACTCAAACGCTTGCCTTCGTTTGACCAGAACCCGGGATGGGAATAACACATTAACTATTTAAAAAGAAACAATATGAAACATTCGAATATACCGATTATTCTGACCCTCGCCGCAACAACAATCATCATCGCCTGCGACAGAGATGAATTATTTAAACGCGAACAGTACAAGAATCAAATAGCATTATTGAGCGACGACGGTTACAATATCTTCGAAGAAGAATTTGATCTCTCGCATGAAGAATCTACCGGTTATGTAGTGGCAAGCTGCGGAGGCTCACATCCGATAACGCAGGATGTCGTTATCCATCTGGAAGAAGACCACAATCTGCTGTACAAATACAATAGAAGCAACTATGACACCGACGAATCGAAGTATGCACGAAAACTGGCCGGCGACAAATACGATATCAACAAATATCAAGTAACCATTCTGGCAGGAGAAAGAACCGGACGCCTACCCGTCACAGTGCGTCCGGAAGGACTTTCGCCCGACTCCATCTATTTCATTCCGCTCAAAGTACAAACATTCTCCGCAGGAGAAATGCACCCCAACAAAACGACGCTCCTCTACCGCGTCCTGTTGAAAAACTACTACGCCTCCCAGAAAACAGCCACATACTACAACCTGCGAGGCATAAAGAACAGCGTTAACGTAATGGGCACAAAGCAAGTCTTCCCGATAAGCGCCAACAAAGTGAGAGTCATAGCAGGAAACGAAACCTTCGCCTCCAATACCAACGACATTGAGGCAAGCTCCATCCTGCTTGAAGTAAACGGCGACGGCAGCGTGAAAATCACCCCATGGAAAGAATTACAGCTGACACAGATCGACGAAGACCCGCTTTATCCCAACACCTTCCAAATCGAAGACCTGGGATACGCATATTATAAAACATTCCTCCTGCGATACGATTACGTATACAACGGAACAACGTATCAGATGCAGGAAGAACTGCGACTCGAATTTAACCCTAATAAAGAATAAAAAAACATGACAAATATGAAAGTTAATAAAAAATTTAATGGCATATTTTATATCATTCTTGCATACATGCTGGTCGGATGTACAAAATATCCCGACTATGAAGTCACCCGCACGCCATACGTTAATTACAGCTCGCTGGAAATATACATCGGCGAAACGCAAAACCTGGATGCCACCTACATGGAAGAAGCCAAACAGCGCGGCATGTTCATCGAAGGAAAAGTGCAAATGGCAGCCAGCCCCGGCGACGTATCCTACACATGGCAAAGCGCCGACAACAACATTGCCAAAGTCAGCACCACAGGCCTCATCGAAGGCGTCGCCGAAGGCCTCACCACGGTATACTGTTCGTCCGAAGGCATGGAAAACGCCAGAATCGACATCCGCGTAAGACCCTATATCCCGTGTACGGACTTCCAGGTAAGCAGGGATAATGTGATGATATTCCCAAAAGGAAAAATCCAGCTGTACACATTCTCCCAACCCGAAGACGCAACAGGCCCCTGCGTATGGACATCCTCCGATATTGGAATTGCCACAGTCTTTCAGGATGGAGTCATCACGGGGAATAATTTCGGAGCCACAGAGGTGAAAGTCAAAATAGGAAATGTAGAAAAAACCATAGCCGTCAGCATCCCCAACCTCGAAATATGCGATAAAACCACCTGGAGCGTCGTCGCCTGGTCCGATGCGCATACCGAAGGCGGCGGAATAAACACAATCATCGACGGCAACTATGCTACGAACAACTATTGGCACTCCTATTACGGAAGTCCCAATGCGGCGCTGCCACACTGGGCAGTCATCGACATGAAAGAACCGGTCACAATCGCCAGGATCGTCACACGGCGACGAAACAACGGAGATACAAAAACCATTGAATACTATACCGGCGACGAAGCCGATGCAAATGCCTCAACATGGAAAAAAATTACGCAAGGCAATTATCCACAAGGGCAAAACAGCGTCATCGATTTAACCCTGGACGCAACGGAACGGCTGACAGGACGCTATCTTAAATTAATCGTCTCCGATTCATACCGCATCCCCTTCACCGCCATTACGGAAATCGACGTATACAGAGCAGTCTTCGATTGAAGCAGAAGCCCGCCCGCACCCCGTAAAACAAGACAGTTCGCCGCAAGCATAAATAGCTTGCGGCGAACGCTGTTTTTTCATAACCGCTTCCTGGAATATGTATTTCCAATTTTGACGGAAGCGGAAAACAGAAATACAGGATGACGCTATACGCGCCATTCCGAAATGTTTCCTCATAACCTGAGTTCCAGATAAGAAAAACGCTTTCCGGATAAAAATCAACGCATCAATTCTCCGCAGGAGATACATG
>JAITJX010000158.1 GCA_031278765.1 Tannerella sp.
GTCGGGCATGGGGATATGGTGATGCTGATCCTCAAACGTCGCTATGAATTTTGGTTTTCAATTATCGCATTGCATAAGTTAGGGGCGGTTGTTATTCCTGCAACTCATCTGCTGACGAAGAAAGACATCGTTTACCGGGCAAATGCAGCCGGCATAAAAATGATTGTATGCGCCGGAGAAGATTCGATTATCAATCATGTAAAAGAAGCGTTGCCGGATTCTCCTACGGTAGAGACGTTAGTGTCGGCAGGGCCGGCGATGGCTGATGGATTTGATGATTTTCACAAAGGCATTGAACGCGCCGCACCGTTTGTGCGGCGCGAACATGTGAATACGAACGACGACACGTCGTTGATGTATTTTACTTCCGGCACGTCTGGAGAACCGAAAATGGTCATTCACGACTACCTGTATCCGCTTGGACATATTACGACCGGCAGTTTCTGGCACAACCTTCATGAAGACAGCCTTCATCTGACAATTGCGGATACCGGCTGGGGGAAAGCCGTTTGGGGCAAACTGTACGGGCAATGGATTGCCGGAGCGACGGTTTTTGTGTATGATCACGAAAAATTTACGCCGGCGGATATGCTGTTTATGATACAGAAATACCGGATTACTTCTTTATGCGCTCCTCCCACCATATTTCGTTTTCTTATCCGCGAAGACCTGAGAAAATATGATCTGTCTTCTTTAAAATATTGTACAATCGCGGGCGAGGCGCTTAATCCTGCTGTTTTCGACGCTTTTTATAAATTGACAGGGATAAAACTGATGGAAGGTTTCGGTCAGACGGAAACGACGCTGACGATCTGTACATTTCCCTGGACAACGCCCAAACCGGGTTCGATGGGACTTCCCAATCCCCAGTATGACGTAGATCTTTTACGTCCCGACGGGACGAAGGCCGAAGATGGCGAACAGGGGCAAATCGTTGTCCGTATAGGAGAAAACAGACCGACAGGACTGTTTAAGGAATATTACCGCGATCCAGAGCTTACGCGTGAGGCCATGCACGATGGTTTGTATTATACCGGAGATATAGCATGGCGCGACGAAAACGGGTATTATTGGTTTGTTGGCCGCGCCGACGACGTCATCAAGAGTTCCGGCTACCGCATAGGTCCGTTTGAGGTCGAAAGCGCGCTCATGACGCATCCGGCAGTCGTTGAATGTGCGGTCACCGGCATGCCCGACGAAATTCGCGGACAAATCGTGAAAGCGACCCTCGTTCTTTCGAAAGAATATAAGGATAAAGCCGGCGATGAGCTTGTAAAAGAGATACAGGATCACGTCAAGCGCATCACCGCGCCGTATAAATATCCTCGTGTCGTGGAATTTGTCGCCGAGTTGCCCAAGACTATCAGCGGCAAAATCCGTCGCGTGGAAATTCGAGCAAAAGGATAAATTGTAAAATTCACCTGAATGAATCACTCAGTGACCTCACTGAGCGGCGCAGTGACCTCACCGAGCCGCTCAGTGAGGTCACTGAGTTTTTCAGTGGGGTCACTGCGTCGCTCAGTGGGGTCACTGCGTCGCCCGGCGGGGCGTGTTTTTTTAGCGCAAACGGCTCAGGAGGGCTTCTTTTGCAGCTTTATAATTATTTCCGCTGAACCGGCAACTCCGTGTTCTATTCTCGAAACGTAGATGATGGCGCGTCGTCCGCTGCTCGATTTCGCCAGGTAAGTCTTGCCGACGTCGATTTGATTGAAAGCGAAGGTGCCGTATTCCGTTCCGTTGAGGTTGCGTATGAAGGCGTCGTTGCTGATGGCGTCAAACATGGTTTTGCTGAAGGCGACGTTGTCGACGGCCACTATGTTGCAGAAACTGGTTACCTTGTTTCCCGTTTGCGCGACAATGGTTTGTTTTGCAAGTTCGGTGGGCGATACAAGGAGGGGAATGTTTTTCGATGTGCTGTATCCGTAACAGAATCCTTCGTCGTCTTTCATGTTTTCAAATTCGGCCAGGGAACAGGTTTTGCAGTCGTTGAAGGAGAAATAGAAGCCGCAGTTGGAGTTGTTTTGCGCTCCAAGGGTGATTGTATAGGTTTCAACCGGCTGTGAGGCGAGGAAATGGAATGTTTTTTCGTCTTTGTTGCCGTATCGGTCGGTGCAGCTGAAGATGATGTCGAAGGGTGATTTTCCTTTTATGTCGACCTGGCAGGAAAACATGAATCGCGTTGCGTCGCCGACGCTGTCGCGTCCGAAGGCGAGGTCTCCCATTTTAATGGTTTCAATCATGCCTTCTGCAGAAAAGGAGCCGGTGATGAGGTATGGCGGGGGATCGTGACTGTCGCCGTCCATGACACAGTAATCAATGTCGCGGGCAAAGAATACGTAAGGCGGGAGCATTTCTATTTTTTCGTGTTCACATGCCCAGCATGAGAGGAGTGCGGAGAGGAATAAAAATCGTTTCATGGTTATTTTCTTTTATTGATTGTTTAGAAAAACCTGGTATGTTCTGGTCGCGGTATTGCTTTGCGAGGTTACGGTGTAGGTAAGCGGCGCGGTGAAATCCTGTCTGGCGCCTGAGGGTGGGCTAAGGGTTGCTCCGAAGGAGACCAGTACCTGGGGATGGATGTTTGTTTTGTCGATTCCCTGTGGGAGGGTGATGTTGATAATGCTTTCTTCGTCTTCTATCTGTCCGTCGAAATAGATGTTCTGGTTTTGATAGATACGGAATCTTACAATATCGGCGTTGACGCTTTTTTGTGGCGCGAGTCCTTCTTCGGGCTTGTCGCAGGCAAGGTGGCAGGCGAATAAAATGGCTGCTATGATTGTTTTAAATGTTATTTTCATTTCTGTAATATTATATGATGCGTTGTGAATAAGAAAATTATTCTCCCTGTCCCAGTCTTGGCCATCCCGGGTTTTGCTCGAGTGCGGGATTAAGCAGTATTTCCTGTGTAGAGAGTGGGTATAAGTAGTGGCGTTTTTCGAATTTTATGGGGTTGCCTACGGCTACTTTGGCATAAAAGCCCGAATTTTCGCCTTTTGTTACGTCGTATCCGTGCAGGTATCCGTTTTGTGTTTCTTCGGCAATGCGCCAGCGGCGGACGTCGAAGAAGCGATGGTCTTCGAATGCGAGTTCTACGCGGCGTTCATGTCGTATCTTTTCTCTCATTTGTTCCTGCGACAGTCCGTCAGGGAGCGAGGGCATGCCGACCCGCGCGCGGATGGCGTTTATTGCGTCGTAGACTTCTGTTGCCGGGCCGCTGTATTCGTTTGCAGCTTCGGCGAAGTTGAGCAGGATTTCGGAATAGCGGAAAATGTGGGTGACGTTGCGCCTTACAACCAGTCCGGAAATAGCGGCATTGTATTCTTCGTCGACATATTTTTGTATGCAGAATCCTGTTTTCTGACTTTCGAGGTGGCTCGACGAGCCTCCTATCCATGGATAGAAGTCGTAGCGCGCATACTGCGCTCCCGGACAGGAAATGGTTGCCTTGAAGCGCGGGTCGCGGTTGTCTCCCGGTCTGTTGAAGTTGTAACCGCTTTCCGGTTCGGAGGGGAGGAGGCCGCTGGTCATTTCAAACTCTTCAGCCAGTTCGAGCGTAGGATTGATCCAGTTCCATCCCTGTGCGGCGCGGTTATAATAGGGCACCATGCGTCCGTCCCATTCGTATTCGGGATGAGAAATCCAGACGGATTCTTTGCCTGTTTTGAAGAAGATGTTTGAGAATCTTTTGAAATAATTATCGAATGAATCGGGGTTGTTCTGGTCGTATATTTCCATGTCGAGTCCGTAGTATTGCGTCATGGCCATGATGGGTCGGCAGGCGTCGGCGGCGGCTTTCCACCGTTCGCGGTCGTAATTGCCGTAATATTGAATTTCGGTGTAATCGGGCAGTACGGGCGCTTCGGTATTGAAAAGGGGGCTGGCGGCGGTGAGCAGGAGGCGCGATTTTACCGCATGGCAGGCTGCCTTAGTGGCGCGTCCCACTTCGGTGGTGGCTCTTACTTCTGGGAGGCCTTCGGCGGCTTGGTCGAGTTCTTTGCAGACCCATTCGACACATTGGGCGAACGTATTGCGCTTCTGATCTGTCAGTGCGGAATAATCGCCGGGATCGATGGAGTTTTCGATGAGTATGACTCCTCCGAAGCGTCGTATCAGCTCTTCGTAAAAGAAAGCTCTCAGGAAGCGCGCTTCGTGGTAGAGCAGTTCTTTTTCCACTTCGTCGCCGGCAGCGCGATAGAGGTTTTCCAGAAAGAGGTTTGCGCGCCGGACACGTTTGTAGGTATTGTTCCAGAAGCTGACGGTCGGGACGTCGTTTTCGGCATTATCGCCGGCATTGCGATTGTCGTCGGGGGTCCACGCTCCTTCGTGAAATTTATTTCCCCAGATGGAATAGCCTGCAATGGCGTCGTCGGTTGCGGTAGCATAGAGGACGCGTCGCGAATGCAGGTTGTATGCAGCCTGCCGGACTTCCCAATACAGATTGTTGAGTACGCGCTTGGCTGTGATTACATTCTCGAAAGCCATATCAATCGTTATATCGTCGCTTGCAGGTTTTTCAAGATAGTCGCAACTGTTGAAGAAGAAGGGTTGCACAAGCAATATTAAAAATAAAAATATTCGTTTCATAGGTTCATGCTTAAAATGTTAATTTAATACCTGTATTGATGATCAGCATCAAGGGATATGTCGTACCGATATTTTCGGGATCATAGACGGGCACTTTGGTCCATGTATGGAGGTTCATTCCGTTGGCATAAATACGCGCATGTTTTGCGCCTGCCTTGCCGACAAATTTTTCCGGGATGGCATATCCTATTTCAAAGTTCTTGAAACGGATATAATTGCCGTTGCGATGCCAGAAAGTAGAGCTCTCATAATTGTTATTGTTCGGTCTGGTGAAAGATATGCGCGGGTAGCGTGCGTCGCGGTTGTCGGGCGTCCAGCGATCGAGCCATTCGGCGAGGGGTGTATTGTTTTCGTTCCAGAAGGGGACGTTCAGCGCGTTCATGAAATTGTAGGTGACATTGGCTGCGCCCTGGAAAAGGCAGCTCAGGTCGAAGCGCCTGTAATCAAAGCCGAACTTGAAACTGTAAAACATTTCGGGCACGCTGGTAAAGCCTATCGGATGGCGGTCGTTGGTATCGACGATTCCGTCTCCGTTGATGTCCATGTATTTCACGTCGCCGGCATGAATGGTAAGGCCGTTCTGTGAAGGACTGCTCAACACTTCTTCTTCAGACTGGAAGATGCCGAGCGATACATATCCGAAGGGTTGCCCGACGCGGTTTCCCTTCGAGTAAAGATAATCGTAAGCCTGCGGCGCTTCCGGTATTTCGGTAATTTTATTTCGTGCGAACGAAAAGTTGCCTCCGAACCAGTAATTGAAATCCTTTCCCGCCTTGTCTCTGTATTGCCCTTCCACTTCAAATCCACGGTTCATGACCGAGCCTACATTGGCCATAATGGCCGGTCCGCCGAATGTGCCGGGGACGATGTTGACGGTCGAGAGGATTTGGTTACGATTTTCGTGGAACACGTCTAAAGTGAATTCCAATCTGCTTTTAAACAGATGGCCTTCGAATCCGAGATTGATTTTGCGTGCCGTTTCCCACGTCAGGGCGTCGTTTCCGATACGTTTTTCACGCGCTCCGCCACCGGCGCCACGCGGGCTGGTTGTCCCGTAGATGGCTTCGCCTGCGCTTTCCCACAGGCTTTCGTAGAGGAAGCGGTCGCCGCCGATCTTGTCGTTTCCCACGAGACCGTATGAGGCTCTCAACTTAAAAAAATTGACCACTTTCGAAGAGAGCAGAAAATCTTCTTCCGTGAGCACCCAGCCGGCAGAAAAGGCGGGAAAGAAACCGAAACGGTGTCCGGGCGCAAAGTTTTCGGAAGCGTTGTAGCCGGCATTCACTTCGGCAAGATATTTGTTTTTGTATCCGTAAATCACCCTGCCTACAACGCCCAGCCTGCGGTAAGGAAGACGCGTCAGGGAATTTCCCTTTTGCAGAAATTCCTGCATGTTGAAAAGAAGCAGTCCGCTTACGTCGTGTCCGTCGCCGAAGGTATTGGAATAGTTAAACGAAGGCTCGAAGACATACTGGGAGGTATATACGGCAAGATTTTCTCCGAAGCTAAGGTTTCCGCCTTCGGAAAAGAGCGCATAAGAGCCATCTTCATAAAACTCCCAGAACTCTATTCCCCGCGTATAAGACTTGTCGTAGGTATTACGGAAATCGAAAGAATAGTCGACGTTAAACGAAAGCCCTTTTGCAAGTTGGGCAAGATCGACATTGAAGCCCAAAGTAGCCTGAACGGACGATTCTTTTGAATCGCGGTATCCTGCGTCCACGATATTTGCAAGGGGATTGAAATTGCCTTTTTCGCGCGTTGCCCACGTTCCGTCCGGATTGCGTATCGGAGCGCGGTCGGGATTGGAGATGCGCAGCCGTTCGAACACTTCGCTGGCGCCCTGGTTAGGCTGGTGACGTGTGCCGATAACGCCCGACAGATTCAGTTTTGCAGAGATGATGCTGCTAAGTTCCAAATCGAGGTTGCTGCGGAAATTATATTTTGTATAACTGACATTGGTATTGTATTCGTCGTTATAATCGGCATATTTGTACAGGCCTCCCTGGTTGAGAATGTTGGCGGAGACAAAATATCTTGCCCGCTCTACGCCTCCGCGCACCGTGAGGTTATATTGATCCATGATTGAAAAATTGTTCAGGCTTTCCGCAAACCAGTCATTGTCGGGATAGAGGAAACGGTTTGTACCGTAGCGGAAGGCGTCGAGCGCTTCCTGAGAAAATTTGGGAGACAGGCCGTCATTCATTAACGCTTCGTTCGTCAAGAGAGCCATTTCGCAGGCATTTACGTTTTTCAACAGCCGTGTGGGCGTCTGAAAGCCTGCGTCGATGTTAAGGGAAATATCTGTTTGTCCGGCGACGCCTCTCTTTGTCGTTACAAGGACGACGCCGTTAGCGCCACGCACACCGTATACAGCCGTTGCCGATGCGTCTTTCAATATGCTTATGGATTCTATTTCGGCCACGTCCATCAAACGCAAATCTCTCTCTATGCCATCTACCAGCACCAGGGGAGACTGGTCGCCGCCATAAGTGCTGACGCCCCGGATATACATTTGCGCCATATCATTGCCCGGTTCTCCGCTGCGCTGTACGGTGATCAAGCCGGGAAGGCGTCCGGCAAGCGCGTTAGAGACGTTGGCGACGGGACTTTGCTGTAACTCTTTTGTCGTAATCTGGGCTATCGCTCCTACTACAGAGGCCTTTTTCTGCTGCCCGTAACCTATGATAACGACTTCTTCCAGCTCTCTGTCGGCCACGCTCAGGCGGATGGTTATAAAATCCTGCCCGTCGACGGCAACCGTTTGCGGAGAATAGCCAAGGAAGGTGATATGCAACGAATCCGCAGCGGCTGCCTTAAGGCTAAACTTGCCTTCTACGTCCGTCAGCGCCACTTCGCTTTTACCGGCGATTCTGACGTAGGCGCCTATTACCGGTTCCCTGTTTTCGTCGTAAATAATCCCCGATACGACTTTTTCCTGCCCCCGAACAGCTGCGGAAAGGCCTGTACATACCATACAAAAAAGAAAAAACCTGTTTATTATTCGTGATTTCATAAGGATTCATTTTTTAATTTTTTGAAAAGACAAACTTCTGATAATTGCCGCTTCCGCCAAACCTGATTTTCAACACATGGCTGCCGGCTTCAAAGGCGAGATCCGTCGGACCGGGGAAAGGATTGTATGGCGGCCCCCAGTTGCCGCTACTGCCTGCCGTTCCCCGACCGAGCAATACATCATCCATATAAATCTCATAAGCAGAAGAGCCGTCGGGACGCGCCTGATAGGCGACAACGCTGTACGTACCGCTTTCCCTCACCACCACATCATAGTATAATACAGAACCATCGCCAAGGCTGCCCACGTTACGCATATCGCCTTCGATATTGACGCTGCCTTCCGACCTGTCATAGAAAGGAGCGCGAAGAGTGCCGGCTATATTATTGTAAGCATAATAATCATATTCCGTAACAAGCTGCCCGTTTGAAATCAAACCTATCTTTATCGGCTGCTTCCAGATGGCAGTGGCCTCCAGCGCCGAAAGCGGTATTTTACACACGCCCCGGGAAGCGGAAACACTCGCCACCGTCCCGTCGGCGCAAGTTACCCGATACCCGTCGATGATAACCACCGACGGATCAAGCTCCATGTACAGCGTCTCCTCAACGCCATCGTCGCTCCCCGTTATCTTAACCATATCCCTGTCCACAGCCGTTTCGGCCACATCGGAAAAATTGCCGGAAAAATCAACCGCCTGCACCCGCAATCCCTTGCTCGCATCCCCCCCGATAATAGCATAAGAACTTTCGCGGGGTACGGCGAGGGTTTCATTTCCCATCGTAATAACAATCCGGGCAAGATCGACGTCCGAAGGATTGTTCCACGTAGCCAGCGCAGAGGCAGCCGTGAGCTTGAAACCCATCAGGCCGGTAACGGGCGCGGGCTTGACCTCGTCGCTCGAAAAAGGAACAGACGTAATTTTCGCCCCCAGCGAGAGCAAACCTTTATCATTTTCCGTCCTTACGACAAAATCCTGAGACACAAAATTGGTCAATCCCGTAAATCCCACCTCCACGGCGTCGCCCTGCAACTTCTTTTCCGTATCGGTATTCACATTTTTCACGTAAATGGCCGAAATATTCTTTTCAGGCGGAAGTCCCCATTTCAGGAGAACTTCGGCATCCCCCGCAATCGCTGTCAGCAAACCGACGTCGCTCGGGGGAATCATCTCAAACACTTCCGGTAAAGGTGATACCGGAAACTCGTTTTCCTCGCATCCGTACATAAACAATACAAGCAAAACAAGCCATCCCATCTTCCGGATACAGGGAGGCTTCCGGAAAATAAAACTTGCTCTCTTAAAAAAATCTAATCTCATAATAAATGTATTTTAATGGTAAAACATCTCCAGCGTAAATATGGCGCAGTAAAATCTTTTTTCGGTGCAAAATAAACGGCGACGTCTTAAAAAAACGCTTAAAAAAACACTTAATTCATCAGAAAAATAAAAATTATTTTTTCAGCGCCGTACACGACCCGAACGCAAGACAGGGAAGCATTAAAATATGCACAGAGGCAAGCAAAATGCGCCCTCCCATCGATCGGCAGTTCATTCACAGGCGAACGACTAAAATACCGTTATGCAAAAACATTTCATACCGTCAAACTGCTATCCAAGCCATTAAGCGACCCCGCCGCGCCGCTCGGCGACCCCGCTGCGCCGCTCAGCGACCTCACTGCGTCGCTCAGCGACCTCGCTGCGTCGCTCAGTCCCGGGAATAAGCGTACTGGAATCCTTTGGGTATGGACCGTACAGGGCGCAAAAAAAGAGGGTGCGCTTTTCAACGCATCCTCTCGTTGCCCTGTCGGACTTTTCGCGCCTTTCACCTGGCGAGGTATGGAGGGGGCGGGATTATATTCCGCTGAAATCAACGCCGTCGAACAGCAGCGAAGGAATACGCCAGGAAGTGTCTGTTCTTGCGTCGTTGCCGCTTTCCGCAAGGCTGCTCCAGAGCGTAATCATGTTTCCTGTGATGTTCATTTCGTTGACAGGTTGCGCAAGTTTTCCGTTTTCAATCAGGAAGCCCTCGATTCCGTAAGAGAAATCGCCGGTTGTCGCGTTGCAGTTTCCTCCGTTGAAACCGGTTACGAGTATTCCCCTGTCGAGGGCGGCAATCAGTTCGTCCAGGTTTCGCTTCCCCTGCGGCATGTTGAGTACGGAGGGTGAAGCGACGGTTTGCGGCACATTTAATTTTTTCCCGTGGTACGTATCAATGAAACAGGTTTTCAACACGCCGGCGTCGAAAATATTCCGGCGTTTTGTCGCAACTCCTTCGCTGTCGAAGTATCGCGCCCCCGAGGCCCTGGGGAGATGCGGTTCGTCGACGACGGAGACCTTGTCGTTGAAAACCTTCTGCTCCGTCCTGTCCATCAGGAAAGAGTTCTTTTGCTGAATGGCGCCGCCATACAGCGCTCCTATGACGGGCGAGAGCAGGCGGCGCGAGTTCATGAAATCGACGAGCATGGGCATTGTCTCCGATTTGATTTTCTTTTGTCCCAGTTTTGCCAGCGCTCTTTCCAGCGCTTTTCTTCCTGTTCCTTCTTTTTTTAGCTCGTTGAAAAACAGTGACGCCTCATACCAGTAGGCTTCCGGACGTGCGTCGTCTTCTCCTTTTATGCTTGCGGAGGCGGAGAGAGAGCAGCAGGAAGAGGAGGAGTTTCCTTCAAATCCGTTGCTTGTGATGTGGTAGCCGAAGTTTTCGCCATCGCTGTATGAAGAGTTGAAGGAGACTGTTTTCTCGTTTTTCCCTCTTATTTCTTCACATGCTTCCATGGCAAGGGCGATTTTTCTTTCGGGAGCGATATTGGCGAGGGTATCGTCGTAGAGTTCGAGGTCGTTTTTTCCTCCTTTATAATAGAGAGAGGCGTCGGGCAAAGCGCGCGCGCTGTCTTCGGCCAGGAAGCGTGTGGAATCGATTGCATTTTTGATGAATGTTTCGAGTTCTGTTCTGTTAAGGCGGTTGGTTGAAAAGGAACCGTATCGTCCGTCGACAAATATTTGTATAGACAGTCCGTTCTCGGAGGCTTGCGAGAGTTTGTCTATTTTCATTTCTTTGTTGATTTCAAACGATGTGTTCACGCTGTTGTACAGTTGCAGGCGTGCAGCCTGGCATCCGTTGTTAAGGGCGAAATCCATCGCCTGCTGTACTGATTGTTTTTGTTTTTTTGTTATCATTCAGTTTTCTCCTCCTACGGTTAATTTACTTACAAGCACTGACGGCATGCCGAGCGAAACGGGGCAAGACTGTCCGTCTTTTCCGCACGTCCATGAATTTGCGTCCATGAGGAAATTCGATCCTACCATGGTGATGTCGGCCAGCGCCTTGGGGCCGTTGCCGATGATGTTAATATCTTTGACGGGTTGTGTGAGTTTCCCGTTTTCAATCAGATAGCCGTTTTTCACGTAGAAAGTGAAGTCGCCGGCGCCAATCTGCACCTGTCCGTTGGTGAAATTTGAAACATAAACGCCTTTTTTTACGGCGGCGATTATTTCGTTTTCATCCCTGTTTCCTGCTTCCATGTAGGTAGCTCTCATGCGTGGAATCGGCATGCAGCGGAACGATTCGCGCCGTCCGTTTCCTGTGGGAGGGATTCCGTAATGTTTTGCGCTGATGCGGTCGTGCATATAGCTCGAAAGGATTCCGTCTTTGACGATGCAGGTTTTTTGTCCTTCTGTTCCTTCGTCGTCAATGTTTAAGGCGCCGCGATTGTTGGCTATCAGTGCGTCGTCTACGATGTTTATGTTTTCGTTGCATACTTTCTTGTTGAGTTTGTCGGAAAAGATGGAAGTGTTTTTCCTGTTGAAATCGGCTTCAAAAGCATGTCCGATGGCTTCATGGAGGAGTATTCCCGATCCGCCTGCTCCCATGACGACGGGCATTTCGCCTCCTTTGGGTTTGACGGACGGGAAGAGGATGGCTGTTTTTTCTATTGTTTCGTTTACGAGCGAATCAATTACTTCATCGTTTAAAAATTCGGCCCCCTTGCGGTAAGCGCGTGAAGAGTTGTTGCTTTCCGTTTTTCCGTTTTCCTGCATGATGCAGTTGATGCCAAGCACGACCATCGGGCGATAGTCGTAGAAATATCGCCCGTCGGAGTTGCAAAACAAGATGTGCGAGGTGGCGTCGGAAATCGAGGCTGAAACTTTGATTATCCGTTTGTCGGCGGCAAACATTTTTTCGTTAATTTTCCGCAGGTAAGGCATTTTGTCTTTGACGGAAATTTTGTCCCAGGATGTATGTATATTATATAAATGATTGCCGTATTTTATTTCGGTCATATTTATTGCGCCTTTTGCTGGCGTGCCGCTGGCAATATGTGCGGAGGTGCGTGCCGCTTTCAGCATTTCGTTGAGCGTGATGTTTTCAACGTAAGCATATCCTGTCCGGTCGCCCGAAATGACACGTATGCCCATGCCGTAGTCAATGTTTGAAGAGGTGCGGTTCACCTCTCCGTCGAGCAGTCCCGTGCTGTTTGATAATGTGTGTTCAAAAAACAAGTCTGCATATTCTCCGCCTTTTTCCATCGCTGCGGTAATGACTTTTTTCAAATCGCTTTCCGTTACGCCGAAATGGTTCATGGCAAAGTTCACCGACATGACATCCTCGCGTGTACCGTCGATGAGACTGTTTCCCAGCAACGTCGGAGCCGCCAGCGAACCTAACATGGCAACTCCTCCTGTTTTAATAAATTTTCTTCTGTTGATAAGCATAAAATAAATAATTTCATTTTTTATAGTTTTCTGTTTTTGTGTAAAATTACATGAAAATCCGGATTTCCGGATCAAACAATTCCCTGTGCTATCATTGCTCGCGCTACTTTCATGAAGCCTGCGATGTTAGCGCCTTTTACATAATTGACGTATCCATCTTCTTTCCCGTGTACAACACATTGTTTGTGGATATCATTCATAATTTGATGTAACTTGTTGTCCACTTCCTGAGGCGTCCAGGAAATGTGCATTGCATTTTGTGTCATTTCAAGTCCTGAGGTCGCTACACCGCCTGCATTAACGGCCTTTCCCGGCGCAAACAGGAATTTGTTATGAATAAATATATCAACGGCTTCGGCTGTACAGCCCATGTTTGAAATTTCGGCTACGCATTTGGTTTCGTTGTTGATAAGTTTTTGAGCATCGGCAGCATCAAGTTCGTTTTGAGTAGCGCAAGGAAGTGCAATATCCACTTTTTGTTCCCATGGACGTTTATCGGCGAAAAACTGCGAACCTTTGAATTTATCGGCGTATGGTGCAACAATGTCTTCTCCGGAAGCTCGTAAATCAAGCATGTAGTCTATTTTTTCTCCGTTAATACCTTCGGGATCATAGACGTAGCCGTCAGGACCGGAAATAGTTACAACTTTAGCGCCGAGTTCGTTTGCTTTGATTGCAGCGCCCCAGGCTACATTTCCGAATCCCGAGAGCGCGACAGTCTTTCCTTTAATATCAATACGGTGTTCTTTAAGCATTTGGTTTACAAAATATAAACCACCGAAACCGGTTGCTTCAGGGCGAAGGATTGAGCCGCCAAATTCAAGTCCTTTACCTGTAAGCGTACCTGTACATTCGCGTGTAAGTTTCTTGTACATACCGTTCAGGTAACCTATTTCGCGACTGCCAACGCCAATATCACCGGCCGGAACATCGGTATTGGGACCGATATTTCTCCAAAGTTCCGTCATAAATGCCTGGCAATAACGCATGACTTCGGCATCGCTTTTACCTTTCAGCGAGAAATCGGAGCCACCTTTGGCGCCGCCCATCGGCAACGTTGTAAGCGCATTCTTGAAGGTCTGTTCAAATCCTAAAAATTTCAAAATCGACAGATTTACGGAGGCATGAAAGCGAAGGCCGCCTTTATACGGTCCGATAGTATTATTAAATTGTACGCGATAGCCGAGATTGACCTGTACTTCGCCTCTGTCATCTATCCAGGGAACACGAAATATTATTACCCTGTCCGGTTCGACAAGGCGTTCGATAATTTTTGCTTTTTCAAACTCGGGATGTTGATTGTATACATCTTCAATGCTGCTTAAAACCTCTTTAACCGCTTGCATGTATTCTTTTTCTCCCGGATGCATTGCTTCTAAGGAAGCTAAAATATTGTCTGTTTTCATAGATAAGATATCTTATTAATAAATTTGCTGCGAAGGTACGAATTTTTCTCTATGATTGTATACAATTTTTCATCTTTAATTTTTCATGTTAAAAAACATAGTTTAATAACATGTACATTTTTTGTCGAATTTTCGGAAAAAAGTCCGTATCTTGCGCAACTTTTTAAATATTGATTTGAAAATTTGAATTACTAAATATTAAAAAAATTAAAACTATCATGAAAGTTTATCAAACAACTGAAATTAAGAACATTTCTATTTTGGGAAATTCTGGCGCTGGAAAAACCACCCTTGCTGAAGCAATGCTTTTCGAGGGTGGTATAATAAAGCGTAGAGGTACTGTAAAAGCGGGCACGACCGTGAGTGATTATTTTCCGGTGGAGAAGGAATATGGGTATTCTGTTTTCTCCACCGTTTTTTCTGTAGAGTGGAACGGAATGAAACTTAACTTTATAGATTGTCCCGGTTCGGACGATTTTGTTGGGGGCGCCGTTTCTGCTCTGAATGTTACTGATACCGCATTAATGGTTTTGAATGCCCAATACGGAGTGGAAGTAGGAACCATCAATCAATTCCGTTACACCGAAAAGTTTCATAAGCCGGTGATTTTTATAGTTAATCAACTTGACAATGACAAAGCCGACTATGATTTGACAATTTCTCAATTACGTGAAAACTATGGTAACAAAATCGTTCAGATCCAATATCCGGTAGTTGTAGGCGCAGCGTTCAATGCAGTAATCGACGTATTGAAAATGAAGATGTACAAATGGAAACCTGAAGGCGGAGCGCCGGAGATTCTTGAAATTCCGGACAGTGAAAAAGAAAAGGCGGAAGAATTGAACAAGGTATTGATAGAAGCGGCCGCCGAACATGATGATTCGTTGATGGAAAAATTCTTTGATCAGGAAACTTTGTCGGAAGATGAAATGAGAGCCGGAATACGTGCGGGTCTTGTTACAAGAGGAATGTTCCCTGTGTTCTGTGTGTGCGCCGAGTGCGATATGTGTGTGCGTCGCACGATGGAATTTCTCGGAAATGTTGTTCCGTGCACCGACAAAATGCCCCGTCTCGTTACGACGGAAAATGTTGAAGTAACGCCGGACGTTAACGGCCCAACCAGTCTGTTCTTTTTCAAAACGACTATTGAACCGCATATCGGACAGGTTTCGTTTTTCAAAGTTATTTCGGGAAAAGTGAAAACAGGCGACGACCTTCAAAACGCCGACAGGGGTTCGAAGGAACGAATATCACAATTGTTTGTAGTTGATGGTCAGACACGCACCGAAGTTCCGGAAATGTTGGCCGGAGATATAGGAGTAACGGTAAAGCTCAAAGATACACGACTCGGCAATACATTAAATGAAAAAGGTTGCAATTATAAATTCAATTTTGTGAAATATCCCGAACCGAAATATCGTCGCGCCATAAAACCCGTAAATGAATCGGACGCCGAAAAATTGAGTGAAATATTGACCCGTATGCACGAAGAAGACCCGACATGGCTGATTGAACAGTCAAAAGAACTGAAACAAACTATCGTTTCGGGACAAGGCGAGTTCCACCTCCGTACTTTGAAATGGAGAATTGAAAACAATGATAAATTATTTATAGAATATCATGAACCGAAAATCCCATATCGTGAGACAATTACAAAGTCCGCACGTGCGGATTATCGTCACAAGAAACAATCCGGCGGAGCGGGTCAGTTTGGCGAAGTACATTTAATTATAGAGCCATATTACGAAGGTATGCCTACACCTGCGATGTATAAATTCGGCGGTCAGGAGTTTAAAATAAGCGTACGCGACACGCAAACGATAGACCTTGATTGGGGAGGGAAGCTGGTGTTTGTGAACAGTATCGTCGGCGGTTCGATTGATGCGCGTTTCATGCCGGCCATCCTGAAAGGTATCATGGCGCGTATGGAGCAGGGACCTCTGACCGGTTCTTATGCGCGTGATGTGCGTGTGATAGTATATGACGGAAAGATGCATCCTGTTGACAGTAACGAAATTTCGTTTATGCTTGCCGGACGTAATGCCTTCGGTATAGCATTCAGAGAAGCGGGTCCAAAGATTCTCGAACCGATATACGATGTGGAAGTGCTTGTTCCGGGAGATTTTATGGGTGACGTGATGAGTGATTTGCAAGGCCGCCGCGCTATGATTATGGGTATGAACAGCGAAAAAGGCTACGAAAAATTAATGGTAAAAGTACCGTTGAAAGAAATGTCAAGTTATTCGACATCATTGAGCTCCATTTCCGGCGGGCGAGCATCGTTCACAATGAAATTTGCTTCTTACGAACTTGTTCCTCAAGACGTTCAGGAGAAACTTCTTAAAGAATATGCCGAAAGTCAGAAGGACGAAGATTAGTTTCAATATAATAAAGGAGGTGATCAAAAGTCAGTTTTTTGTCATTACGAACGGAGTGAAGCAATCCGGAATATCAGTAGATCAATGGATTGCTTCTAACTACGCTCTCGCTGGTGACGTCGATTTCAGGCTTTTGACACACTTTTTTATTTATAAAGCTTGTTTAAGAAAATGATTAAAGCCAGGACAATCAATAAACAAACGATTATAACTGTCATTGTTTTTGAAAGGCTGGCTTTGTTTTTTTCATACTCGGCATTATTAATTTCAGAATTTTCCGTTTCAACCGTTTCTTCAAATTCATCGGAAATTTCATATCCATGGTCGCGCATGATATCTCGTGCACGTTTGACATCTTTTGCCAATAATTCGACTTTTGCACCGCCTATATCGGCATATCCCATAAATTCTTGCGATAATATTGCGTCACGAACATAACTGTCAATTCCTTCTGAATGTAAGAGACTGACTAACATTTCGGCTTCGGTTGTAGTATTGAACCGTGCCAATTCAATCATTTTATCTTCCATCATGTAACTGTTTTAAATGAAACTACAAATATAGCATATTTCTTTGAAAAAACAAAATTTAATCGAAAAAATAAATTTTCCAAGAATTGAATAACATATATATTAATTATATACCTTTGCAGTCGGTTTAGATGATTTTACCATGCACAGATACATAAAATATTTGATGACAACAGTCTTATTGTACTTATATACAGATGTTACAACGAATGCTCAGGAAAAATTTCGTACGGAAATTTTTCGCGACGACATAAAAAGTTTAGAAATAAAAGTTGAAGGAGAAATTTTTTCCAATCCATACGTAGAACTGAACAGCGATAAGCAAATTGAAATCATATTCGACGCTTTACATCGGGTAAGCGGTCGTTTTGCCTACTCGATTGTTCATTGCAATGCAGACTGGACACAGTCGTCACTACTTCCCATTGAATATATGAAAGGTTTTCAAGGTGTTGTCATTGAGGATTTTGCAAATTCTTTTAATACGATTGTCAACTATACAAATTACAAATTAACTTTTCCGAACATAGATGTACAATTGACGGCTTCGGGTAACTATGCCGTAAAAATTTATGATGAGGATACTCCTGAAAAAACAGATCTAATTGCTTGTTTTTCAATCGTTGAACCTATTGTTTTAATAGAAGCCGACGTGTCGGGAAATACCGATCTTGATTTCAATCGCGAACATCAGCAGGTGAATATAACTGTTGATTACTCGAAATTGAGTGTTAATTTCCCCCAAAATGAATTCAAAACTGTTGTATATCAGAATAATAATCAAAATGATATTCGTAGAAATCTTCAACCACAGAAAGTTATAAATAATAAAATGATATTTGAACATGATAAAAACCTGATATTTGAGGCGGGGAACGAATATCGCCGTTTTGAATTTTCGTCATCACGCTACAACGGAATAGGAGTTGAAGACATAGAATATTTCCGTCCATATTATAATGCTACGCTGTTTCAGGGAGAGATAAGAGCTAATAAATCATATCTTTACGACCAAGACCAGAATGGACGTTTTTTTACGAATTGTGGCCGTTGCGCTGACCCCTATACCGAAGCGGATTATTACATTGTGCATTTTTCGCTTGCTTCCGATTATTTTGAATCAGGAGACGTATACTTGTTTGGAAATGTTTTCAATAATAACTTCAACGAAAGAAACCGGATGGAATACAATGCCAAATCGCGCAGATACGAAAAAGCGATCATGTTGAAGCAGGGACTTTACAATTATCAGTACGCTTATATAGATAAAGATACAAAAAAAATCTCACTCCGCAAAATCGAAGGCAACTTTTTTGAAACTGAAAACGAATATACGATTGCTGTATATCATCGTCCGCCCGGAGCGCGCTACGATCGCCTTACTGGTATAAAAACAATAAGTAGCAATCATGGATTGATGGGTGCTGCCTCATGTATATCAAAACACAAAACAGATAGCGTTGTACGTTTCAAATAATCATTCCTTACCCCACATTGCAGCTTTCAGCGAAGCAACAGTAAAATAACAATAAAAAAGCGAGTATCAAAAGGCGAAAAAATCACATACACTTATGTTCAAGAGCTGTTTAGCGGGGAAAATG
>JAITJX010000177.1 GCA_031278765.1 Tannerella sp.
AGTCCCATTCCAACCTGCGGCGTTGTACTGTCGCCAACAAAATACAATCCTTTTACGGATGGTGACTCAATATTTATGCGCTCAAGGACATAAGGATGGTGCCAGAGCGGGTAGTGTGAAATGCCTTTTGCATCAATGTATGCGTCTTTAAAGCCAGGGAAACAATCTTCCTGGAGTTCAAGAGCTTCGGCCATAGCTTCATCCATCGTCTTTCCCACATATTTTGGATATACTGCCGTGTATACCGTCATATGTTTACATTCCGGATCTTCTCCAATTGACCAAGGCATATAAGTTGATTGTGTAGAAATGCAACCATAGTTATCGCCTTTTTCGTCAATTATCTGAATCACGCCTTCTTCGGTAAAAGGATTATGACGCAAGCGGTAAAAAATATAGAAATCCATAAGCTGCACTTCATTCATGGCCGCAATCGCTTTTTCAACATCAGCCGGTACTTTCCTGAACAATTTCGCAACTTGCGAGAATACCGCGTTTACAATAACCCGATTTCCTTCAATTATATTCCCATTTGCCAGACGAACTCCGGTAGCTGTATCATTCTCTACAATGACTTCTTCAACCTCGGTATTTAGCAAAACTTCGCAACCAAGACGCTGTATTGCTTTCCCGAACTCTTGCGCGAATCCAGTTTCAGGATCGGGATTCATAATAGTCAAAAAACCCTCTCCGCAAGCCCAAAACCGGATACTGGCTATACAGGACATCGCACTACAGAGTCTAAGCGCTCTGTCATACTCCAACATACATTGCATGGAGACGTATTTTACAAGATAGTTTAATATAACCGGATTAGATGTACGAACCTCAATCCAATCTTTTAACAATACCGTCTCAGTTTTGCAGAACTCCTCGTAAGAGCAGTTCAGCATTTCCTTGAATATTTTTAAAAATTCGTCATGCGTGTCAGCAGGAACATTAGGGGGCATCTGGGACATCACATGTTCCGTGAAAGCTTCAGCCGTGCAGAATACCGGTTGCGCTTTTGGCGGTTTTTTTGAACCTTTAATATAAACGGAAATCTGCGGATAATAAGTATACTTTATATTGCAGCCAAAGTCCCGTGCCGCATTGAACCAAAATCCTCCATTCAGCCAGGTCCATTGTGTCGGTCCCTGGTCTTGTCCAAAAATGTTTTTGAATTTCGTAATACCGATACGCCCACCCAAGTTGCCTTTTCTCTCAACAATAAGAGTCTTCTGCCCGGCTTGAGCCAAGTATCCCGCCGCTATCATCGCCGAAATACCACCGCCAACAAAAATGTTGTCATACTTTTCCATCTTATTCCTCCTTCGCTCTTTTTAGCATGTCATTGATTTCTTTAACAATTCCCACAGCGTTATACCCATAATGAGCATAAAGATCGTCCGGATAACCGAGCGCGGCAAATTCATCCGGTATGCCATGGCGCTTGAACAGGCACTGAATACCGCTTTCCGCGATTACTTCGGCGACTGCTCCGCCAAGTCCACCCAAGATACTGTGATCTTCCACAGTGATGATCCTTCCGGTCTCTTTCGCTGCTTTCAAAATTGCCTGTGTGTCCAACGGTTTGATTGTATGCATATCAAGCACACGGACATCCACATTCTCTTTTTTGAGCAGATTCGCCGCGAGAATGCCCTGCGATACTCCGATTCCAGCTCCGATGATCGTAATGTCGTTACCTTCTTTGGCGGTAATCGCCTTGCCGATCACATAGTCGTAATCATTCGTCTGATAGACTGCCGGCTCTTCTCCGCGGGCGATACGGATATATATTGGCCCATTGTAGGTATACGAGGCCCGAATAACTTTTGCACACTGTTCGGCATCCGCCGGCGCAATCACCGTCATATTGGGGATAACGCGCATCATAGCTAAATCCAATACTGTGTTGTGCGTGGGACCGCCACCGGATGTCAGGCCGCCGTGAGTAGCTATAATCCTGACAGGAACATCGTTGTAGGCGACATCCGTATGAATCTGGTCTGTACAGCGGAGCGTACCGAAGGGTCCGAAAAACTGTGCGTATACCGGTACGCCTGTGAGCGCAACGCCTGCGGCCATTCCCACCTCGTCCGCTTCGGCAATACCGGCATCCACGCATCGTTCCGGAAACTTTTTAATGAATTCAGCCAGCTTTGTCGTTGTGCCTGTATTATCAGACGCCATAACCATAAAATCCAGGCCGTCTTCTGCCATTTTGATGAGTTCCGTCGCATAGATTTCACGAGCGGACATCATAGCCCCCATCATTTCTCCATCAAATGTAAATCCTTGCGCCATTGTTCCTTCCCTCCTTTACTTTCTTGCTCGTTCGATGCTGTCATAGCATTTTTGCAGGGTTTCATCGTCAATGCCGCCTAAATGCCATTTCGCCTGGTTTTCCATGAAATCAACACCTTTGCCTTTCACCGTGTTGCCAATGATACAAATAGGCTTGCGGCGTGTTTGTGAGTCGGATTCCGGCAGAGAGGAAAGCATGGTAACAATCTCTTTCATGTTGTTGCCGTCAATCACGTGGACTTCCCAGTTAAATGCTTCAAACTTTTTATCCAGCGGGTCAAGACGCATGATCTTTTCGGTATCGCCGTTTATTTGCAGACGGTTCCTGTCTACAAAGTGTACATAATTACCAAGTTCATAATGCCCGGCAGCCATTATCGCTTCCCAGTTGGTTCCTTCTTGCAGTTCGCCATCACCGCTTACCGAATATACCCTGTAGTTCTTTTTTTTGTACCTCCCGGCAAGAGCCATTCCTACGGCTAAAGACATACCGTGCCCGAGCGAACCGGTGGATGCTTCAATGCCCGGTATGTATTTTCGATTAGGATGCTGCCCAAATTTTCCATCAATTTTGTTATAACCTGTTAATATGAGATTCCTATCATAAAATCCCACATCAGCAAGTATATTATACATACAGCCACCGCCGTGTCCCTTGCTCAATACAAAACGGTCCCTATCATCCCATTTCGGGTTTTTAGGGTCAAATTTCAAAAAACGATAGTAAAGAGCGACCGCAAAATCCGTCATTGACAGTTCTCCGCCCAGATGACTGTTACCGATATTGAATGTCATCTCACAAATCAGCTTGCGAACTTTAATGGCTTTCATTTCGAGTTCTTTTACTAAATCCTTCTCTGCATTGCTCATATTATCTTCCTCCTTGTTCTAAACAGTTAATGATTACTTTTCCGTATTTACCCGTTGCGTGCGCCGCAAACGCATCTGCGCCGCTTTCAAGCGGAAACTCAGCCTGGATAACTTTATCCAGGTCAAGTTTTTGCAGCAGGGCAATGGCCCGCGGAAACGAATACGGCGACATATAAAATCCCCGGATCGTTACTTCCTTCAAGTAAGTCTGCTGGAATAAATTTAACGGCAGCGTATAATCCGGGGGATACATCGAGAAACACACAATAGTTCCGCCTTTTGCGAGAGAATTAAGAGCCGGTTCCACGGCGGCGGGCGCGCCCGAAGCTTCAATAACGCTGTCAAACCCAATTCCGTCAGTGACGCGCATAGCCTCCGTCACGATATTCTGTTCCAACGGGTTTATTACATAATCAGCGCCCAATTCCTTTGCCGTTTTTCTTTTTTCTCCAACCGTTTCTATCACCGTAACCGTAGACGCCCCGGATGCTTTCGCTAATTGCGATATGATAAGTCCCATGCCGCCCGCGCCGGAAACCGCAACCTTTGCTCCGACCCGAATATCCGCCCGTTCAACAGCTCTCAGGGCGATAGCTACCGGTTCGGTCAGACAGGCTTTCCGTAGCGAAACGGAATCCGGAATTTTATATACCTGCGATTCATCCCAAACCATATATTCGGCCATGCCGGGTACGACAGTTTCGTTCATATATGGACAAAATTGTTCCTGTCCGTTCCGACAATAGTAACAGCTCCCGCAGAACTTAACAAAGTTCCCCGCTACCCTGTCTCCGACTTTCAGTCCTTTCTTGACGGCTTTTTCACCAAGCTCAACAACCGTTCCGGAAGCTTCATGTCCAAGTCCAAAGGGTATGGGGATAGGAAACGCTCCATTTATAAGATGGGGATCAGAACCACATATCGCACAGTACGCTACTTTAATAAGAACATCCGCGGGACCGGGTTTTGGCATCGGGGCATCTACAATTCCGATTTCTCCCTTGATGTTCTTTTTCATGTCACCCAGCCTGGTTACTGCCAGTAGTTTCATTACAAATTTCCCTTTTGGTTTACTTAACGCATCCTGTTAAGTAGTTTCCTTCCAAGAAGATCCTCTAAAAGGAACAATACCGTACTGACCGCGCCGTCCGTACCCTGAGTTACCTGGGGCGATACGCTGTCGCCGACAAAATGCAGGTTCTTAATTGATTTTGACGTGTTCGGCAACTTTTTAGCGGCAATCATACAATGATGCCAAAGCGGGAAATGAGTATGATACGTTATATTTTCAAGTAAATTTTTAAACCCCGGATACAAGTCTTCCTGGTAGTCCACAACCTGTTCAAGGACTTCATCGGGCGTCATTTTATCATGCTGCTCCTTTGTATATACACGCGAATTAACGGTCAGGTGTTTACCCTTGGGAATAGATTACGGCATGTAAATAGACTGCGGTGATACGTTCAACAGATTGTTTCCTTTGTCGTCCAGTATGTTGCAGTATCCGCTTGTAAGTCCCGGATTGCCGCTCAGTTCACAGAAAATATAGTAGTCGGCAAGCTGTACCGACTCCATATTTTTAATCGGTGCCGCAAGCTCATCCGGCAGATCTTTAAACAGCTTTGGAATCTGACTAAAGATAGAACTTACAATAACTCTGCCGCTTTCGATTTCATTAGTTGTACCGTTCTTCCCCTTAATCTTTACGCCCGTAGCCCGGCCGTTTTTCACTATAACTTCCTCAACTTCGGTTTCGTACAGAAATTCGCCGCCATATTTTGTTACCGCATCGGCAAACAGTTTTATAAATCCGTTTACCGGATCCGGGTAAATCGCGGATATGAACGCCTCGCCCATAAACCAGCCTTTGAAACTGGAAGCGGCGGTTTGCGCGTTGGCAATCTTTTTGCATTGCTCAACTTCAAACAT
>JAITJX010000041.1 GCA_031278765.1 Tannerella sp.
AAGTTTTTTTTACAGAAGAAAGATAAAAAATATCCGGAAAAATATTTTTTTGCTATTCTGTATTAACATGATTGTTACTCCTTTATAAAAACGTTATTTTCTTTCTGAATTGCTGAAAAATAATATAATTTTTGGCTAAATCTCTCTTACTCCCGCCAATATGCATGACATAAATTTCCTGAAAGATATAAAATACAGTCTGAACAGTTGTGAACTTATTGGTTTATTTTTCATAATTTTTCAGGGAGTCGTGTAAAATGAAATATACTGTAGTAAATTAATTGTTAAATATAAAAAATATAATGATATTGAAAATATTCACTCAAACAAAAACGGCTTTGTTTTTTGAAGATGGGTTTTATCCATTTCAAAAAAGAATTTTTCTTCGCCAAAAGCAGGTTTTAACTGGCTAAACCATGTGGCTTTGGGATCGTATTCGGCAAAAAACGGAATGTCCACCCATTTGGGATTCCTGCCTTGTATAAAACGCAAAACAAACACTTTTTCACCGCGAATTTCCTGAATTCCAAGCACTTGAATTTTACCCGGATGGTCGCTCATGCTCGGACCGCGAACGGTACGGCACAAACCGCTTACCTGACGATATGCACGGCGGAATATATTCCAGCATTTTTCAAGCGGAATTTCAAAATAATGCTTAGCCCCCGTATCTCTTGCAATAAACATATAATAGGGGATGCAACCCAAATCAACTTGCTTTCGCCACATTTCCGCCCAAAGCGCAGAATGATCGTTAATGTGTTTCAAAAGCGGGCTTTGACAGCGAATTTGCGCCCCTGTCGAACGAATCACAGCTATTGCCTTTTGTACCGCATTGGTAGAAAGTTCTCGTGGATGATTGAAATGTGCCTGGACGGAAAGATTTTTGCCCGATTTGACGATATTTTCAAACAGCACAATTATTTGATGGCAGTCTTCATCCGTCAAATAGCGATAGGGCCAGTAGGTGAGCGATTTTGTACCTATTCTTATCGAATGAATATGATCAAACTCAGGACTGAGCAGGGGCGTAATATAGACGGAAAGCGTCGAAGCGCTCATCACCATGGGATCGCCGCCTGTAAAGAGAATATCGGTAACTTCTCTATGTATACGCAAATATTGCAACAACAATTCCGTCTCTTTCATTGCAAATTTCAGCTGACTCATACCCGAAAACTGCGGCCAGCGAAAACAGAAAGTACAATAGGCATGACAGGTTTGTCCCTGTGAAGGAAAAAACAGCATCGTCTCGGGATACTTGTGCTGCACTCCCTTCAATTTTATTTCGCCCAAATAGGGTACGTTATGCTCCTGCCCTGCAGGATTGGGGTTGAGCGACATGCGAATATTGGTAATTCTCCCCTCAAGCGTTTGTTTGCCTTCTTTATTAGCCAAAAGTTTTTCAACAGCAAGAAAATGTTTCGATTCCAACATTTCACGCTTGGGAAAATTGAGCGTAAAAATCGGATCATCTTCTGCGTTTTCCCAATTAATCAATTCTTCTACAACGTAGTTGTTGGTTTTGAAAGGCAACACTCTGCCCACTATTTCGATATTGTGAATCAATTCTTTTGGAATGTTTTGCATTTGCGAAATTTCACGAAAATTGTAAAGCGTATAAAATTTAATCTGTTTTTCTGTCATTTTTTTTTGGTTCTCCTCTTTAAATTCATGTCAAACATTTTTCGGAAAAAACAGGTTAATTAGGAATAAAAATTGCCGTAAAATTTTGCCTTTCAAAGTAATTTTTCCGAATATAGCGTCTATTTTGCAAAAGTACATAAAAATTCCGAGATTTCCAAATGCATGAAATAAAATGGTGCATCTGAGTGCGTAGAATCCCGTTGCATACAGTGTACGGACAATTTTTATTGATATTTTTTTGACAATATAAAGTTTTGCATTATCTTTACACTCAAAAACAATTCGATATGAGAAAAGAGTATATTTTTAAAATGGAAATGAAAGTTCGCGATTATGAGTGCGATCTGCAAGGAGTTGTGAATAATTCCAATTATCAGCGATATATGGAGCATACACGCCATGAATACATGGAAACGCTTGACGAAAACTTTGCTAATATGCACGAAAAGGGAATTGACGCTTTTGTATCGAAGGTAGAAATTCGGTTCAAACATTCGCTTGGTAGCGGCGACAGGATTCTCTCATGCCTGAATATGAAGCGTGAAGGAATAAAACTTGTGTTTGAACAGGATATTTACAGAATGTCGGACAATATTTTGGCAGCTTCCGGAAAAGTTGAAACGGTAATTGTGGAAAACGGAAAACTTACGCGCGGAGATTTTTTTGACCGATTAATTAAAAATAAATGAATATGCTGCTATATCTGATAGGTCTTACGATGCTAAAAGGTGTGGGAGATGTGCTTGCCCGTCATCTACTGATGTATTTCGACGATCCCGAATCTATTTTTAAAGCTAAAAAACAAGTATTGGAAAAGGTTCCCGGTATAGGTTCTTATACGGCGGAACAGATTTTCAACTCTATTTCCGAAGCATTGACGTCTGCCGAAAAAGAAATGAATTTTATTGAGAAAAATAAGATTTCGGTTTATTCAATGAATAATGCAGACTATCCCAAGCGTTTGAAAGAATGTTCCCATGCGCCTGTAGTTTTCTATTACAAGGGCAAAGCCGACTTGAATGCGACAAAGATAATCAGTATTGTAGGTACGCGTCGCATTACCGAATACGGCAGGACACTTATTGAATCATTGGTCAAAGATTTGTCGGACATATTTCCTCATCTTGTCATAGTCAGCGGACTGGCTTATGGTATAGACATTTGTGCACACAAGAATGCGTTGAAAAACAACCTGCCTACAATTGCCGTTCTTGCACATGGGCTTGACCGTATCTATCCTGTGGCTCATCGAAACATTGCCGCCGAAATGTTGAATAAAGGTGGCGTACTGACGGATTATCCGAGTGGCACGAGTCCTGATCGTGAAAACTTTTTGCAACGAAACCGCTTGATTGCAGGACTTTCGGACGCAACAATCATTGTAGAATCCGCAGAAAAAGGTGGCGCGCTTGTAACGGCAGAACTCGCTTTTTCTTACGGCCGCGATGTCTTTACTTTTCCTGGCAGGACTACAGATGAATTTTCAGCCGGATGTAATCGCCTGATAACCACAAATAAAGCAGGTCTTATAAATTCTGCAAAAGACCTTGTAATGTCATTGTGTTGGGATACGGACGTTAAGAAAACCCCTCGACAGCATGTAATACCTTTCATTGAAAAACCCGACCACCCAATCATCAAATTGCTTGCCGAGAAAGGTGAATTTCAGATAAATGAATTGGCGATCAAAATGAATATTCCTGTCCATAAACTTATGCAGACACTTTTTGAACTGGAACTCGAAGGATATGTTAAGGCGTTTCCGGGAGGAATTTATAGATTGCCGTAAATTCAAAAAAATGCATCTTTGACCGGTTTGTTTTTTTTCTACTTTTTTTCTGTTTTTTCTTTTTTCGCTCTTTTGAGAGTACGGTTCAAATTGTCGTATTTTGTCCGGCAGCATAGCCTCGTGAACAGGCAATGAAGAAATCAGGCAGATTTGCAGGAGATTACTTCCTTATGCTACGCAAATACAATTTAAATCGGCAAGTCGATAAACTTGCTTTTATCTGCGACATAACGAACACGCTGTGCCGAACATAGAACATTTAACCATCTTTCACCTGATTCATTTTTTCTACTTTTTTTTATTTTTTTCTTTTTTTGACAAAAAAAATTGCAGAATGAATTTTTAGTTGTATCTTTGCACTGTCAAATTTTTAAAAATTATATTAAAAATGATCTTAGATTTTTGTCGGAAAATATTAAAAAAACAACAATGACTGCTCAATTCATTATATTAAATAATCTAATAATAATCAAACAGATGAAATCTTTTTTTAAACATTTGGACTGCATGTTACCCTGTTTGCGAAAGACAACAGGCTTACGTAGCGTGGCTTTGCTTGCACTGGTTTTCGTAGCGTTTGCCGGTTGCAGGAATGAAGCGAATACGGGAAATGAATACGACAAACCGCATGACCCTAACAAAGCCATTGTGGTGAAAAGTATCGGACCCTCGAAAGGCGGGTTGGGTACAAAAGTGGTGATCAGCGGCGAAAATTTCGGCAATGATCCTTCAAAAATCAATGTGTATTTCAACACTAAAAAAGCCCTGGTAATGAAAGTACAGGACAATGCCATTTATGCGCTGGTGCCCAAACAACCCGGCGAATATTCCACCATCAAGGTGGAAGTGGAGGGCAGAGAGAGCGTGCTTGAGGGCGTTCAGTTCCAGTATTTCATCCGCTCCACGGTGACCACCGTTGCCGGAATATGGAACAATAGCACCAATCCGCCAGTCGATGGGCCTGCGCTGGAAGCAACTTTCTACCGTCCGGCAAAAGTAGCGGTGGACGACGAAGGTAATGTAATGGTAGCCGATGACCAGAATGGAAAACGTATCCGGATGATATCTACGAAAGACAACCGGATGACTACCGTGCTGGAAGTAGTCGTGCCCTGGAGTTGTTCGTTCAACGAACAGTTCAGTTATTTTTACGTAATGGAGCGTAATGCGGCGCAACGCCCCCTGTTGTTTTACGGACTCAGCAAAGAAAGCAACTACATGATGTCGGATTTGTTTTATGACCAGATAGGAGAAGACGGCGATCGCATATTCGGCAATTATGTCGCATGTGCTTTTGCCGCCGACGATACTTACGTGTATATGATGAGCGAACGCGGAGAACGTTTTGTGAGAGTACACCAGCAAACCAAAAAAGTTGAATTAATCGGTCAAAACATCCCGACAGGGCAATATTCTCACATGGTTTACAATAAGGTTGACGGCAAGTTGTATCTGTCGCTGGAAGCTTCGGGACGCATCATGCGCTTTGATCCTCATCATACGCCGGCAGGCAGGACAACACCCTGGATCACTTGGGACGACATGGAATGGATCATCGGTACGGGAGTGGTTTCTTCTACGTCAAAGGAAGGAAACGGACACGACGCCCAGTTAGGAACTTTGTGCGGTTTGGGCGCTGATCATGACGGCAACGTGTATATTTGCGACCAGAAATTCCATTGTGTATGGAAAGTCGATCCGTTGCTCAACTGTACCGTATTCGCCGGACCGCCTGCCGGAGCGGCAGTATCGGGATATCGTGACGGAAAGCCGGAGGAAGCGCAGTTCAACCGCCCGTATGATATTACCGCCACTTATGACGGTTTGATATATGTGGCAGATACTTACAACTATGTGGTACGTTGCATCTCTATTCAGTAATCATGTAATTTTTAAACAATTATGAACATACGTAAAATTATTGCATTTGTTTTATGCATATTGACGGTTTCGTTCGCATCGGCGCAACAGACAACAGTGAAAGTAAAAGGCGTTGTTACCGACCCGAACAATGAAACGCTGCCCGGCGTGAGTATTTATCAAAAGAATACTACTAACGGCGTAGTGAGCAACAACGACGGAGAATACGAGGTTACGGTTGCTCCCAATTCCGTGCTGGTTTTCTCCTATATAGGATACACTCCTCAGGAGATTACAACAAGTGCGGCGGCATCCCAAACCATCAACGTGTCGCTGGAAGAAAGCGCCCAGCAAATGGAAGAGGTATCTATCGTAGGATACGGCACTCAGCGCAAGGTAAGCGTGGTTGGCGCCATTTCGCAGATCAAAACTTCCGACCTTCAATTGGGCGGCATTTCGTCCATATCCAATACGCTGGCAGGACGCATTGCCGGTTTGATAGGCGTGCAGAGCAGCGGAGAACCAGGATCGGATGTGTCCGAATTTTGGATACGCGGCATCAGTACTTTTGGCGGCGGAAGCAGCGCTCTGGTCTTGATTGACGGTATCGACAGGGGGACGTCCGGGTTGAATGACCTGGCGCCGCAGGATATCGAGAGTTTTTCGGTATTGAAAGACGCTACGGCAACCGCCATCTACGGAGCGCGGGGCGCTAACGGTGTCATCATCATCAACACCAAACGTGGCGAAGAAGGTAAAATAAAAATCAGTGCCGATGTGAAGACCAGCATAGAAACCCTCCCGCGCTTGCCTGAATACCTCAGCGCTTACGATTATTCCATACTGGCAAATGAAGCGAAGGTCGTGCGGGGCAATCTGCCGATATATTCCTCCGAAATATTCGACATTATCAAATACGGCATGGATCCCGACTTGTATCCCGACGTCAACTGGCAAAATGAAATCCTGAGAAAACAAGTCTATGCGACACAGGGGAACATCAACATTTCCGGCGGCGGAAAACTGGCGAGATACTACATGAGCGGATTTTATCGCACTAACGACGCTATCTACAAACAAACCGGCATGGAACGGTATCATTCTAACGTCCGTCGCAATCAGTATTCTTTCCGCAGTAATATTGACGTGGATGTAACCAAATATACCAGAGTAAGCTTGCTTCTGTCGGCAAAACTGATCGATCAGAACCGTCCGGGCATAGGCGATACGAAGACCATCTGGGATGCTGTGGCAAACATTACACCCATGCTGGTACCGGTGATATATTCCAACGGACAGTTTCCGTCATACGGACAGGGTGATAACGCATCGCCATACGTATTGCTCAACGAGACAGGATACCAGACCAACCGTGACAATACGATTGAGTCGGTGCTGAATATTGAGCAGGATTTAAGCATGTTATCGAAAGGATTGAAAATTGCGGGCACCGTTTCGTTCGATAATTTCAACAACCATATAACTCGCCGTTACAAGATGCCCGACCTGTATATGGCGGTTGACCGCAACTGGCAAACCGGCGAATTGATGACCGCCAAAACAGTGTTGGCAACCCCCATGTCTTATTACAGTTCGTCATACGGCATCCGTACAATTTATGCCGAAGCAAAAATCAACTACGACAAAATCATTGAGGAAAAACACCGTATCGGCGTTTTGGCGCTGTATCAGCAAAAAGATTACCAGCGCACTGACAAGAACGACGAACTTTTGTCTATACCTAAAAAGAATCAGGGTATTGCCGGTAGATTAACCTATTCTTATGATGACATTTACTTTATTGAAGGCAATTTCGGATACAACGGTTCGGAAAACTTTCCGAAAGGACAGCGTTTCGGCTTCTTTCCGTCGGTGGCTTTGGGATATGTGCTGTCTAATTATCAGTTTGTAAAGGATCGTTTCCCTTTTGTCAACATGTTGAAACTGCGCTATTCCGTAGGGTTGGTGGGCAACGACCAGATCAACGACAACACCCGTTTCCCCTATTTGACGACGGTAAATGTATCCGCAAACGGTTACTATTATGGAGATGTGCCGAGCTATTATTCGGGTACTACTGAAGACGTGCTCGGTTCGACGGGGTTAGTGTGGGAAAGCGCCGTAAAACAGAACTGGGGAATCGACTTCCTGCTATGGGATGCCTTCAACATGACCGTGGATGTGTTTATCGACAAGCGCGACAACATTTTCATGGAACGCAAAACCTTGCCCGGCACCATGGGTGTCCGCTCCAAAGTATGGGGCAATGTGGGAAAGATGAAAAGCTGGGGCTCGGACGGAACAGCATCCTATACCCGTAAATTCGGCGATTTCAATGTGGAAGTGCGCGGTAATTTCACCTTTACGCGCGACAAAATCATTGATTACGACGAAGTGATACCCCGCTACCTATATTTGGGACAAAAAGGTATGCCCAACGGCATCACGCGCGGACTGATAGCACTGGGACTGTTCAAAGATGAAGAAGACATCAGAAACAGCCCGCCACAGTACGGTACATTGCTTCCGGGTGACATCAAATATCAGGATGTGAATGGTGATGGCAGAGTGGACAGCTACGATGAAGTGCCTATCGGTAATGCCCGGATACCGAAAATACAATATGGCTTTGCAGGTAGCACTGCATGGAAAGGAATAGATTTCAGCATCTTTTTCAGAGGCTCCGGCAAATCGGACTATTTCCTCGGTGGCGTGGGATTCTATCCATTTGCCAACGAAAACCGCGGTAATGTATTGTCCATTGTCAACCAACAAGAAAATCGATGGACACCGGCGTCTTATTCGGGTGACCCTGCCACCGAAAATCCGAACGCCCGTTTTCCACGCCTGACCTACGGCAACAATACCAACAATAACCGTAATTCGACCTTCTGGCTTGCCGACGCAAGTTTCCTTCGCCTGAAAACGATGGAATTAGGCTACACGCTGCCAAGAAAATGGACGGAAAAATTATCCATGACCGACTTCCGTATTTCCATTATCGGCGATAATCTGCATGTATGGGACAAGGTGAAACTGTTTGATCCCGAACAGGCCTCCGACAATGGAGCGGTTTATCCGCTGACAAGATCTTACACACTGGTATTGAAAATGTCATTCTAACAAAATAAAACAGATTAAATCATGATACAAAAAAAAATAAAAAAGATACTGACCGCTTTTGCAGTCATTATTTCCATCGCAGGTACAATGTTCTCATCCTGCAATTATCTGGATATCGAACCGTACGTTATGGACATGTTTACGCTGGATACCATTTTTTCCAAACAGGAATACGTACAAGCATACCTGAACAACGTTTACAGTTATCTGGCGGATAACGGATCATTTCGCGGCAATCCGGGCAACAATAACCTTACGATGCCTTGGACGCCTATCAGCGACGAATGTGTGTCGGGGTACAAGCGCATGAATTATCATTCATATCCCGTCTGGTGCAACAATGAACTGACGCCGGAAAATTTTTACAGCTTCGACCGCTGGAACACTTTCTACGAAGGCATCCGCAAAGCCAATACTTTCATCATGCGGGTGAACGAATGTCAGGAAGCGAGCACCCTGCGACGGATGGAATGGACGGGTGAAGCCACCTTCGTGAAAGCGATGTGCTATTTTGAACTGATGCTGGCATGGGGACCCATACCCATTGTTCCCGAAAAGCCGGCAGATTTGGATACACCCCTCGACGAACTGATGCCGGAACGAAGCACTTGGGACGAATGCAGCAACTATGTGGAAAGTCTGCTGAAAAGAGCCATAGAACTGCTTCCCGAAACGCGATTAGATAATTCGGAAATCGGCAAGGCTACCAAAAATGCGGCAAGGGCAGTGCTTTCGCGCCTCACACTGTACACCGCCAGTCCCCTGTTCAACGGGCAGAATGCGGAATTTTCCGGTTTTAAAAACAATGCCGGAGTTCCTTATCTGAATCCCGAAAAAAGTATGGAAAAATGGGCGAAGGCGGTAGCTGTAGCCAAAGAATTAGTCGATCTCAAACCCAATGACCTCTACACCGTCCCAATCATGGCGAATACTCCAAAGGCGCCTGTCCCTGCTGCCGAACAGGCGAATTTTCCCGCAGGAGCAGGCGGAATAGACCATTATCATTCCTACAAGGATATGTTCGACGGCGAATGTATACAGGTTTCCGTCAATCCCGAACTGCTCTTTACGAAACAACGCTCGGATGTTACGGAATACGGACGCTATATGGACCCGGGAATGATTGAAGGATGGAGTGGTATGTACATGCCGCAGCGCATGGTGGACGCCTATTATATGGCGGACGGGAGAGATATTAACAATGCAAGCGATGAATACAAATACGACCGAACCGGCTATACCGAGAGAGACTCTACTTTTTCGGGCGACCGCTCCACCAACGGATTCACATTGCTCACCGGTACCAGGAAATGGTATGTCAATCGCGAGATACGTTTCTACGCTACGGTTGCTTTCCATAATTCGTTTTATCCCTCGACCTCTTCGCCGGAAACCCTGATAGGCGCAGACGGCAAAACGGCGAAGTATTTCTCCAACAGCGTGAGCGGAAAAGAAGCTGCCGCACAAAGATCAGCCACGCTGGGAGAAGAATATCCCATGACCGGATACTTGTGTCGCAAATTCAATCATTACGAAGATTCATGGCTTTCTAACGGGCGACGAAAACTGAAATACGGCATCAATTACAGGATGGCAGAGGTATATCTCAACTATGTGGAGGCAATGAACGAACTGAGTCCGGGGGAAACCTATACCGTAGATAATATTTCGGTTTCGCGCAACGAAGACGAAATGAAACGCTGCTTCAACCTGATCCGTCACCGCGCTGGTTTGCCCGGCATTACAGACGCCGATGTCGCCGATTATGAAACCATGAAAAAATTGATCGAGCGCGAACGACTGCTCGAAATGATGTGGGAAGGACGGCGTTATTTCGACGTCCGAAGAAATAAAACAGCGGTGATTTATGAAAACGAACCGGTGATGGGCTTAGACGTGAGCGCCAGAACATCCGAACAGGAAAAATTCTTCACCATCATCAAAGCGACGGAAAGAAATTACCTGTACAAGGTATTCACTACACGGCAAACTTTCTGGCCCATACCCAAACACGAAATAGACAAAAATTATAACCTCGACCAGATGCCGGGATATTAAAGAATTAAAAATTGAAAATTTATAAATGAGATGAAAAAACATGTGATTTTTACGATATTGTTGCTTGCAATGCTTCTCGCTTCATGTTCCAGCGATGTGGACTTCGGCGAACAATACAAAAAAACAATTTATATCGTGGGCAGCAATGAAATGCTGTATGTGAGAGAACATTTTTTCGGGACATCCAATGACGAAATAGTAATATCCGTTTATTGTGCATCTTCAGAACCAATCACAGAAGATGTTCGGGTAAGACTCAAGATAGACCGCCATGCCATGGACTCGTTGAACGCCAAAAGCGTGCTTATTGATGCCTCATACATCGACAAGGTAATGCTGCCGGCAACTAATTATACACTGCAAGGAGAACCTTATCTCACTATTCAAGCCGGTCATCAGTATGGAACACTGAAGATACCGTTCGATTTTTCCGGTCTGAATCCTGATATTGCATACGTACTGCCGTTTACATTAGTTACAAACAGTGCGGACTACGAAATTATCAACGATTTAAAATCAATAGTCTATGAGGTGAAAATGATGAACCTGTATTCGGGAAATTATTCCGGCAGTTCACAGGAATCAGCCTCAAGGATTATCGGAGTCCAGCCCGAACTGAAAGCCCTTTCGGTTAATACCGTGAGAATGCCTGTTCACAATTCCGAAAGCGATTTTATGCTTCTTACCGTAGCGCCGGACGGCGTTACGGTTTCCATTACTCCGGTAGGAAATGCCAAAGTGACGGATTTGGGCAGAAGCATCTACTATCCGGCGCTGCAAAGATTCGAACTGTATTACGATTATACGGACACTGCCAACCGTACCATATCCGTTACGGAAGTAATTACCAATGTAAATGCCCCGAAAACAGATGAAAGCGAATAATAAGCGTGTACGGTATCTTCATTCAAATAAATTAAATAATTATGAACAGAACAGTTAAATTTTTCATGACTGCTTGCCTTGCAGTCTCATTATTTGCCTGCAAAGACGAAGAAAAAGGCGAAGATACGCCTTATTTCGGCATAGAAGCGAACTTTTTAACCCAAACGTTCGGACCGGACGCCGACGCCCAATATGTTACCGTAAAAACCAATCAGATATTTACAGCAACATCTTCTGCTCCGTGGTGTACTGCCGAACTGCTGGAGGGCGAAAAAGTAGAACAGTTGAAAATTAAAGTAACAGAGTCGAACGTTGTTACTTCACGTACCGCCACGGTGACAGTCGCATGCCAGGGTTATGAAAGCGTTAACATCGCAATAATCCAAAACGGAGTAGCGGCAACGATTGCCATAGCGCCGAACGAACTTGATACCATATCGAACGAAGGAGGAGACGTCACATTTGTCGTCACATCAAATGTTGACGAATGGAATTACAGTATTGCCGAAGACGTAGCCTGGCTGTCGGAAAAAGAAAAAACCGCCACAACGCTCACGCTGACGGCAACTGCAAACAGGGAAATCTCGCCGAGAAAAACTTCCCTGAAGATTTTCCTGCCCGCATACCCCGACAAGGAAGAGAATATCGACATCGTTCAGGCGGCGGCATTCGAACCAAGGTTGAATGTAACGCCTGCGACCATTCCTGCCATTGCGAGAGCAGGCGGCGCAGTAACGCTCACAATCGACGCCAACGCCGCATGGAAATACGAAATCGACGATAACTGGTTGACCGCAACGGAAACCGCAACAACGCTAACCGTAACGGCGGCAAACAATACTTCATTGGGAGGGCGAATGACAGAACTGACAATCCGTTTGAACAACTATCCGGAATTTGTTCAATCGTATTCAATCAAACAATCGGGCGCAGCCGACATGCTGGATGTCATTTTCAATACCGACGGTACGGCAAACGATGTTTCGCCAATGACTCACAACATACAATGGATGAATTTCGACAATCCTTTATCAGTTGCATACAATGCTGTGTATGGAAGAAATGTTGTTACCTTTAATCCCGCATCGAACGGAGGATCACCCGGCGCAAATCATGGCTCATATTATCGCATTGATTATGCCGACAACGGCGACTTCAATAATAAACTCGCCGACGGCCATTCCTTCGAATGTTTGGTGAAATTTAATGTGAATTATGTCGCAACAACTCAAAATTATGAAACGAAATTTTTCAGTACGCACCAATCCGGCGGAACTGGATTCCTGATTGCCAATCAAAGCCAGGGAACCGGACCCAACGGAATCACCTTCCTGCCGAATATCCCTGCGACGAACGGCGGAGGAAGCAACTGGATATGGGCAAATTCGCAGATAAAACCGAATGGAGAAAAATATTACCATCTGGTAGGAGTATGGAATCAGGCGGAAGGCAAGGCATATATTTATGTTGACGGCGAACTAAAGAGAGAAGCAAATGCTGCAGGCTTTTATCGTCCGCCTTCGTCGGCTACATATTATTGGATCGCTATCGGCGGAGACGCCGGCAATAATACAATCGAAGGAGCGTTCCAGGGCAACATAGTCGTAGCACGCATCTACGACAGCCCTCTCTCGGCTGCCGATGCGCTGGCTTTATACAATGAAATAGCGCCCAGACCCTAAGATTTGAACCGGACAGTCCGCCCTTTCGGCATGTCTGACGGACGGACTGTTTTTTTAATTGAATATGAAATATGATCATTGATGAATCCATAAAAATTTCTTCAATCCGTGCCATTTGCATACAAATCTTATGCTTTCTCATTATGGCAGGATGTTCCTTGCAGGAAAACAAGTCCGAAGCGTTGTTTTCCCTGGAAATAGATCCCGCGCAGCAAATACAGAATTTCGGACCGGAAGCCGGCTACAAGTCGCTTACCGTCATAGCCAACTGTGACGTTGAAACAGTCAGTAACCAGGAATGGTGCACTCCTGTGATGATACCGGACTACGCTACCGACAATCTCAGAATTACCGTTACCAAAAACAATTCAACAGAAACGCGGACAGCAACAATAACCGTTTCAAGCAAGGATACAAAACAAACTATCGGCGTAACGGTACATCAGGAAGGTATCGTGCCAACCATTTTGGTAAACAGGAATGGAGTAGCGCTTCGAAACGGAACATTGGACTTCACGCTGGATGTAACGGCAAATATACCTGTTGCATTTGATAAACCTGCATGGATTTCCGAAAAAGCAGGAAATACATGGGTCAGCGGCGCCAAGACATATGCTTTTACGGCGACGCCTTTGCCTGCAGACATATCGTCCCGCGAAGGAAGCATTGTTGTACGGCCTGCCGGTTCGTTCGACGGAGAGCCGAGAGTGTCGGTACTTGTGCTGCAGCATACCGGACCACAAATCATTGCGCATCGAGGCTACTGGAACAAGGAGGGAGCAGCGCAAAATTCACTCGCTTCATTGCAAAACGCCATTGAACTGGGCGCTTACGGATCCGAACTGGACGTATGGATCACTGCCGACAATGTGATAGTGCTGAACCACGATGCTACATACGGCGGTGTGAACATCGAAAACGCCCTTTACTCGGCAATAGAACCGCTACGTTTATCCAACGGAGAACCGTTGCCTACCCTACAACAATGTATTGATATTGCCAAACAACAGACACAACCGAACAAAACCAGGTTGATTATCGAAATAAAAACGCACAGCAACAATACCAACAACAAAAGATGCGTGGATGCAGTTGTAAAAGCAGTCAACGACGCTCAGGCGGCGGATCTGGTGGATTATATCGCCTTCAGCTCTTATGTTTGCGAAGAACTGATCAAGAGCAGTCCGCAGCATCGAGTGGCATATCTGAACGGAAACCTGACGCCGGCAACACTGAAATCAGCCGGATACTGGGGGCTCGATTACACTATGAGTGTCCTGAAAAACAACACTACATGGATAAGTCTGGCAAAAGAGGCAGGATTGACTACAAATGTATGGACGGTAAATACTGCCGCGGACATGCAGTATTTTATTTCCATGGGCGTCGATTTTATTACGACAGACGAGCCACAAGTACTGAAAAATCTGTTAGCCGACTGATATTATGAGGATGTGTCAAAAGTTCGACGCATCCTCTATTTTTTTTTGCAGAAGCAGTATCCTCCCTGCGGGAGGTATTGTTATACCTTATTAATTTTCCATTCCTCAATATTCAAAATTTCAATCTTTAAATCTTAAATCTTAAATCTTAAATCTTGAATTATTTTTCCTGAATTGCTTCACCCTGAGAGTTCGGTTAGTGGTTAGTGGTTAACGGTTAGTGGTTAGTGGTTAATTAGCAATTAGCAATTAGCAATTGTCAATGTGAAGCAATCCAGCCCCATACGCTTTTTCCTGGATTGCTTCACTCCGTTCGCAATGACGGGGTAACTGTCACTAACCACTAACCGTTAACCACTAAATTTTAAATCT
>JAITJX010000062.1 GCA_031278765.1 Tannerella sp.
ATATCTTTATATCTATGATTATCAAGTACAAAGATACATAATTGGCTGCAAATAACCAATATGTTTTAGAACAAATAAACAAGGCTGCCTCAAAAAAATACTTTTGAGACAGCCTCTATATATCAATAGAACACAATGTAAAATGAACGATTTTGTCCCTCAGGAGATACACCGTGAATGTCTTGCGGACAATTGAAAGGAGGTATGATTCATTTTTCTATTGATATGTATCTCCTGCGGAGAATCCATGCATTGATTTTTAGCCGGAAAACATTTTTCTTATCCCGAACTCAGGTTATGCACGTCGCTCAAAAAAAGAGACTGTCCTTTTTGAACAGTCTCTCTTTTTGAGCCTCTTGTCGGATTCGAACCAACGACTCCGAGATTACAAATCACGTGCTCTGGCCAACTGAGCTAAAGAGGCGGGTGGGAAAGCTTGCTATATCGCACCGCTACAACCTGCATACCCTTGCTGCGGTCAAGCCCTGGGGGATTCCGAGGGAGCTGGTCGTATAGGACTTTCCCATTTTTTCGGTGTGCAAAGGTAAGGATAAAAACTAAAAGTTAAAAGTTAAAAACCGAAAAAAAATTATTTTTCATTTTTTTGTATATTTGCAACTTCATTCAATAAAATGTGAAATGTATGAAAACAGCTATAATTCAACAATATAATATAGATGATGCAGGCAACAATATTGTCCGCCTTACTAAAAAAATAGGAAAATGTACGGAAGATGGCGCGGAACTTGTCGTATTACAGGAACTTCATGATAATTTGTATTTCTGTCAGACCGAAAATGTCGATTTGTTTGATTTGGCGGAAACGATTCCGGGAACTTTTACCGAAATTTACGGAGAAATCGCCGAGAGACATAACATTGTGCTGGTTGCTTCGTTATTTGAGAAACGTGCGCCGGGAATCTATCATAATACGGCTGTTGTCTTTGAAAAAGACGGCTCAATCGCAGGAAAATATCGCAAGATGCACATTCCGGACGACCCTGCTTATTACGAGAAATTTTATTTCACTCCCGGAGATATTGGTTTTGAGCCGGTTAAAACGTCTGTCGGGACTTTGGGAATACTCGTATGCTGGGATCAGTGGTTCCCCGAAGCCGCCCGTTTGATGGCGCTCAAAGGCGCCGATTTACTAATATATCCTACGGCAATCGGCTGGGAAACAACTGACGGTGAAGACGAAAAAAAACGCCAGCAAGATGCCTGGCAAACGGTTCAACGCGGACATGCAGTTGCGAACGGCTTGCATGTCATTGCGGTAAACAGAGTAGGATACGAGCCTGACCCTTCCGGTCAAACGAATGGAATACAGTTTTGGGGACGCAGTTTCATTGCCGGTCCGCAGGGAGAAATTATTTATCAATCGCCGGATATGGAAGAAGATGTAAAAGTCGTAGATATTGACCTGCAACGTAACGAACAAGTGCGTCGCCGGTGGCCATTCTTTCGTGACAGACGCATTGATGCGTACCATGAAATTTTAAAACGATGGTCTTGATTGTTTTCGTTATTGTTGGGATGGCCATTTTGAATATGGATTCTTTGAAAGTACGGCATTATAGTATCGGGCATCGCCGCTCACTTCTCTGTCAATCCATGCGGGAAGTTCAAATGTATCATTTTCCGATTCGAGTTCTATTTCGGCAACCGTCAGTCCCTCGTTTTCGCCGAAAAACACATCCACTTCCCATGTATGTCCCTTGTACTCGACATAATGACGCACTTTTTCTATTATTTCCGGCAAACAGAGTTTTATCATTTCTCTCGCATTTTCGCTTGACAGCGGAATTTCAAACTCGTAACGACTCCAACCGCGTTCGTCCGAAGCGTTTTTGATTGTCAGATATGCTTCATTACCGGCAATTCTGATACGAACAGAGCGCTCCCTGTCCGCACAAATAAAACCTTGCCTGATATGCTTTTTCTTGAAAGCAGCCTCCATAAACGAATTATCCTTTACCAGGAATTTTCTTTCTATTTCCATTATTTGATAATTACCATTGTTGCACCGAAGCCGTATTCGCGAAACGATGCGTCCTGAAACCGGCTGCCATTTTTATAAGTCGTTTTTAATTCCTTTTCGATGGCCGCTCGCAACACTCCTTCGCCTTTTCCGTGTATGAAAACAATTTCCCGTCCTTTTCTGCTTCTGTTTTCTTTCATCACTTTATGAAATTCAGATATTTGATATTCAAGAATTTCGGCATTGCTCATTCCAGCAGCCGTATCGGTTAGCTGATTGATATGTAAATCAACCTCAATCGTTTTATTTTCTTTTTCCGGTTTTTTAAATACCTGTTTTACGGAAGTTTTATTTTCTTTTTTTGAATTTATCGCTTCCCGGATTTCCGATGCGCTTACAAGCATTTGCTTCTCAGGCGCATCATTTGTTATTAACGGAAAAATCAGCGCATCTTCATCAAAATAGTCGTTTTTTGTAAAACAATGCAATTTATAAAATTTCACAGTGTTGAGCCGTATCTCTATAGACGCAGGGTTTTTCAGCGAAAACGGTTTGTTTTTTTTGAAAGCCACCAATTGTACGCAGATTCGTTCATAATCGCTTAATTTCGATTTTTCAAATTCTTCGATGAATATTTTCGTATCGGGTTCAATCAAACCGCTGAATTTGCTTTTCCAACTGTTGTTTTTACAATCCATATAATTAATAAACAGGAAATAATTGCTTTCATTGATAACGTACGTCTCGAAAGCGCTTTGCATAAACGACTTGGGATTGGTCGGTAAAAATGCAAGACTTACGTTCAGCTGTTCACCCCGTGCTGTCTCAACGAACATAAATTTTTCTTTTTCAGACTTTTTCTCTTCTTTTTGAACGGTTGTAACCGCTTTGTAATGAGCCGTTTCCTTGTTTGCCGTTTGCTTTTCCGGTACGCCTGCAACGACACATTCGGCAATCAAAACCGGAATCTCGAAGCCGTTTTCATCTTCTACAAACGCCTGGTTCTTGCCGTGAAAAGCTGTAACCGTACCACCCCCTGTGCTGTTCAGGAAACGCACTTTATCTCCTATATTTATTTTCATAATTTTTTTTTAGTTTTTGAAGCGCAAAGTTAGCATTAAATTTTCAGATTACACACAAACAAACTTTTCTCCGGCGCCTCAAAAAAAGATTCAGCCCGCAAGCGAAAACATTTTTTCAAATTAAAAAATTATTCATACCTTTACGCTTCCAAAAAAAAAACATAATGTATGAAATTATTATTGATTGACGCATACGCACTGATTTACAGGTCCTATTACGCCTTTATCAAAAATCCCCGCATCAGTTCGAAAGGCATGAATACGTCTGCGGTTTTCGGTTTTGTAAACACGCTCGAAGATGTTATTAAAAGGCTTACTCCTACACACATTGCCGTGGGATTCGACCCGCCCGGATCAACCTTCCGCCACGAAATCTATAAACAATATAAAGAGCAGCGCCAGGAAACGCCCGAAGTTATCCGTCAATCCGTACCCGTTATCAGGGAAATCATTGAAGCGTACAATATTCCGATACTCGAAGCTCCGCGATATGAGGCGGACGACGTAATAGGAACAGTTGCCGGACAAGCTGAAAAAGAAGGTTTTGAAGTATTTATGATGACGCCCGACAAAGACTACGCCCAGTTGGTTTCGGAACATATCTTCCAGTATCGCCCCAAATTTGCAGGAGATTACGAAACGCTCGGCGTTAATGAAACGCTGGAAAAATACGCTTTGACTTCCGTTGCCCAGATAACTGATTTGTTGGGACTAATGGGAGATAAGTCAGACAACATACCCGGCTGTCCGGGCATAGGCGAGATAACGGCTCAAAAACTGTTAAAAGAATTTGGTTCGATTGAAAATCTGACAGAAAATGTTTCTCAACTGAAAGGAAGTTTGAGGAAAAAAATCGAAGAAAACACCGAACAAATCAAATTTTCAAAATTCCTGGCAACCATTGTTACCGACGTACCGATAAAATTTAATGCGGAAAAAAGTTTGCGGCAACCGGCGAACGAAAAAAAATTAACGGAAATTTATACCGAACTGGAATTTCGCTCTTTCCTGAGCAAAATGCAAACAGGAAAAGAACGCTTTTCTTCTTTCTCCGCACAGAAGAAAACCGAAACCAAAGATACGGCGCCAAGGCAGCTTTCCCTTTTTGACGAAATCATTCCCGCCGGAAACAATACCCAGCCGCCTACAGCAGCTACAGGAAACCCGTCTCTCAAAGACATTGCCACGACGCCTCATATCTATCACCTCGTCGATACACGGGAGAAAATGAAAGAATTGGGCAACTTCCTGCAAACGCAACAATTTTTCGCCTTCGACACGGAAACAGATGAAATCAATCCCTTAACTGCAAAACTCGTCGGAATATCGTTTGCCGTCAAGGAATACGAAGCATGGTATGTGCCTCTTCCCCAAGATATGGAAACGGCAAAAACGATATTGTTCTGCTTCTCGAACGCACTCCGGGACAAATCCATCGTTAAAATCGGTCAAAACATCAAGTACGACATTCTCGTACTCCGCAAATATGACATCAAAATAAAAGGCAATTTATTCGATACAATGATCGCACATTATCTGATGCACCCCGAGCTGCGTCACGGAATGGACTACCTGTCGGAAACATACCTGAAATACAAACCCGTTCCGATAGAGGCGCTCATCGGTGAAAAAGGTAAAAACCAGGCCTCCATGCGAAACGTGCCTGTGGCAAAAGTGGCCGAATATGCAGCCGAAGATGCCGATGTCACCTTACGCCTGAAAAATTATTTTGAACCCCAACTCAACGATTTGTCGCTCAAATACCTTTTTAACGATATAGAGATGCTGCTTATTCATGTACTTGCAGACATGGAACATACCGGCGTGAAACTCGATACCCAAGCGCTGGAACACTACTCAGTCGTTTTGAGCGAGAAACTTGACGCCCTGATAAAGGAAATTTATGAATTTGCAGGAACAGAATTTAATATCAACTCGACAAAACAAGTCGGCGAAATACTGTTTGAAAAACTGAAAATCACCGATGAAAAAGTCAAAAAAACCAAGACAGGCGGATTCAGCACAAGCGAAGACACTCTGGAAAAACTAAGAAACAGACACCCCGTTATAGCAAAACTTCTCGACTACAGAGGCCTTAAAAAACTCCTAAGCACCTACGTCGACGCTTTGCCCAAACTTGCAGACGAACGAACCGGAAAAATACATACATCCTTTAATCAGACCGTCACATCGACCGGTCGATTAAGTTCAACCAATCCGAATCTTCAAAACATTCCCGTCAGGAATGAACAGGGAAAGGAAATCCGCAAAGCTTTTATTCCCGAAAACAACAATTGCATGTTTTTCTCGGCAGATTATTCTCAAATAGAATTACGCATCATGGCTCATTTGAGTAACGACGAGGCAATGATTGAAGCTTTTAGAAAAGGAGCCGATATTCATGCCGCTACGGCCGCCAGAATTTACGGACTCTCCGACGAAGACGTTACTCCGGAAATGCGCCGAAAAGCAAAAACCGCCAATTTCGGTATTATTTACGGCATTTCCATGTTCGGACTGGCCGACAGGCTGAACATTTCACGTAGCGAAGCAAAAGCGCTCATCGAAGGATATTTTAAAACCTATCCCCGTATCCGCGCCTATATGGATGAATCTATCGCAAAAGCAAGAACAAACGGCTATGTGGAAACAATTTTCAAGAGAAAAAGCCATCTACCCGATATTTATTCAAACAACGCAGTCGTAAGAGGATATGCGGAAAGATTTGCCATTAACGCGCCGGTGCAGGGAAGCGCAGCTGAAATTATTAAAATCGCCATGATACGGATATACGCAGATTTTGAACACGAGCAACTTAAAAGTAAAATGATACTTCAAGTGCACGATGAATTGAATTTCAACGTATATAATGATGAAATCGACAAAGTCCGCAAAATCGTTATCCACAACATGGAAAATGCCGTCCGGCTTAACGTGCCGCTGATAGCCGAATGTGGAACAGGGCGGAATTGGTTCGAAGCACACTGAAAACCTGAGTTCGGGATAAGAAAAATATTTTTCGGCTAAAAATCAACGAATAGATTCTCCGCAGGAGATACATACCAATAGAAAAATGAATCAAAGCCCCAACAGGGACGCTTTGCCTCTGCGAACAAGTACCCCGTCGCCCTGCAAACGCAGTGAAGCAATCCAGGAATAATAATTCAAGATTTAACCCAACTTGGCACGGATATTCACGTAACCAACTTTCAATCAGGAATATACACTGTATACACTTCACTTATGGGGGACTACAGATTTTTCATGATCTCCAATTATCTGACAT
>JAITJX010000076.1 GCA_031278765.1 Tannerella sp.
ATAATAACCGCCTGCAGGCTTCTGATGAGGCCTGCGGGCATTAAATCATGTGTTGTATGTTGTGTGTTGTACATCGCTTGTCAAAATCTCTTTTATTATGTTATCCCCAAAATACCTTCCGTTATGGACACATCGAAGATATGACAAAAAATCAGACAGGAAAGTCCCAACGGATAATGCCGCTTTTTTAGAGCAACAGTTCTTCGGCGACATCACCTGCGCAACCGTCTGCACCGCAGTATTTCAGAATCTCAAGGCCAAAGTCGAATACAAGTCCGGGCCCTTTGCCTGTAATTACGTTGTGATCCGTTACTGCCGGTTTATCTACGATTATCGCTCCTTTCAATTCGGGTTCAATTCCCGGATAGCAGGTTGCTTTTTTACCTTCGAGCAGTCCGAGATTTCCAAATACGCGTGGCGAAGCGCAAATGGCTGCAATCAATTTTCGGTTATTATAGTGTTCAACAATTGCTTTACGCACGCCTTCATGTTTGTTGAGCATCAAACTGCCCGGTCCTCCGCCCGGAAGCGCCAAAACATCAAAAAGTGAGTAATCAACGTTGTCAAACAATTCATCGGCTACTACCGGTATGCGGTGAACGCCTGTTACTGTTTTGTTTCCTGTTATGGAGACTGTTACCGTGTCCATATTTCCTCTACGGAGAATGTCAATTGTGCCGACGGCTTCTGTTTCTTCGAAACCTGTGGCAAGAAATACCAATGCTTTCATCGTTTTTTTTATGTTAATTTATAAATATATGTTATAGTACCGTTCTGGTTGTTGGAATCTTTTATTTTGTTAAATTTGGTTCTTCGCGCAGCTTCGAGGGCGCTATGACGCATCGAAGCGTCATCAATGTTTGTACCTCTGCCTATTTCTGCAAAAATCACGTTTCCGTTATTATCAACAATAATGTTTATGACGATTTGTCCTTCTTCCTGTGCTGTGTAGGCTGGACGTTGCAGGCCTCCTTCGCGAAGCGTTCTTCCGCTCAGGCTAAAAGAGCCGAATCCTCCGATGCCTTGACTGGCTCCTGCATCCGAATTGCCGAACGGACTGCCTTCATTGACTTTGGCCGGCTTGCCGCTTCCCTGACTTTGAGTGTCGTTGACGGAATTGTCGGAAAATCCCGACACTTTGCTGTTGCCGTTTTGCGCATTACCTTGATCGCTGTCTTCCGTATTCGAGCGGTTGAATGCGCTTGAGACTTGATTACGGATATTGCCTTCCTGCCGCTTCTGCTCTTCTTCGCGTTTTCTGCGCTGTTCTTCTTTGATTCGTTCCTCATCGGTCGGTTGTTTTGCCATTTCACGAGGTTTGTTTTCGGCAAAGTCGTCTTTTTTCTTTTTGGTATCGGGGATATGTACCGTCTCTTCTTCGTCTTGCGTAGTTATTTTTTCGTTTGCCATCGGTTTGGGCTGCGGTGTGAGAATCTCTTTGGGCAACTGTTGAGCGCTGACTGCCGCTTGCGGTTCAAATTCGCCTTTTGCTTCAACGAAATCACCAAAGTTTACAAAGATTCCGTCGTCTTTGACCGGTATTATCCTCTTAAACACGCCGAAGTATAAGTATAAAAAGATTAGAATATGTACCGTAATACTTGTTATCAGCGCTATTATGTCATCTTTATCGAGTTTCATTGGCTTTTCTTTGTATCGGACGGGTTGCAAGTACCATTTTATACTTTTGCTCTGTCGCAATGTTCAGGATTTTTACAATTTCGCCGTAAGAAATCGATTCGTCGGCATATAGCGCAACAAACATTTCAGGTTCTTTATTGTATCGCTCCTGCAAAAATGGAACGATTTCATCAAAAGAGATTTTTTTTTCACGCTCATTTCCGTATGCGGCGTAATAATTAATGTTTTTGTCTATTGTAAGTCTTAACAATGGTTTTGCAGCAGTTTGTTTTTGCGATTGCGGCAAGGAAACCTTAATAGCGTTGGGTACGACGATTGTCGATGAGATCAGGAAAAAAATCAACAGCAGGAAGATGACGTCGGTCATTGATACCGCATTATAATTTGGGCTTACCCTTGTTCTGCGTTTAAGTGCCATATTTTTATCAGTTTGCCGGTTCATTCAGTAAATCCATAAACTCCATTGTGCGAGCCTCCATATTGTTTACGACATTGTCTACCTGCGATACGAGATAGTTGTGTCCGAAAAGTACCGGAATACCCACAATCAGACCTCCCACCGTTGTTATCAGCGCTTCGTAAATACCGCTTGAAAGCAATGTAATGTCGGCATTTGTTCCGGCATTTGCCATGTCGAAGAAAGCGCGCACCATGCCCGTAACTGTTCCCAGGAAACCGAGCATCGGCGAAATAGCGGCGATAGTAGCCATATTCGGCAATCCTTTTTCGAGTTTTGCCACTTCTACGTTTCCTACATTTTCAATGGCAACAAGCACATCGCTCATTGGTCGTCCAAGTCGTGTGATTCCTTTTTCAATCATGCGTGATGACGGTGATTTCGTCTTGTAACAAAGATTCAGCGCAGATTCGATTTTTCCATCATGAATATAGTCTTTTATTCTGTTCATAAACCCTTCGTCTTTTTGATTTGCACGCCTGATAAGCAAAAGTCTTTGAATGAAAAAAAACAGCGCTATGACTGAAAGAAACACTAATATGTGCATTATCCAGCCGCCTTTGAAATAAAGGTCTATCAAGTTCATTTGCGCTTCTGTCGGAATGGTTTCCGTAAGAGTTTCCGTCAATACGGGCAGTACATTTGCCGCTGATCCCTGTGCAGGAGTACCTGCTGTTTGCTGTAATAATAAAAAAATGTTCATACTTTAATTTTAATGGTTGATATTCTTTCTTTATGTTGTTATAAATTATTTTAATTCTCTCCGGCCAAACATCTTTTATATAATGTTATTGTTTTTTCGATGCCGAAATATAAAGCATCGCTTATGAGTGCATGGCCGATGGATACTTCTTCCAGAAACGGAATATTTGTTACCAGAAATTTCAGATTTTCAAGATCGAGGTCATGTCCTGCATTTACGCCCATTCCCAATTCTTTGGCATGACGGGCTGCTTCGACAAAAGGTGCAACCGCCTTTTCTTTTTCATGTTTATATCTCTCTGCATAAGGACCAGTATATAATTCGACTCTGTCTGCTCCTGTTTTTGCTGCAAAATCAATGTTTCGTAAATCTGTTTCCACAAAAAGCGAAGTCCGTATCCCTTTTGAAGTAAACAATTCAACAAGTTCCGTCAGTTGAACCATGTTTTTTTCAACATTCCAGCCCTTGTTTGACGTAATTGCTTCGAGAGTGTCCGGCACCAGCGTAGCTTGTGCAGGTTTGATTTTCGTTACCAGATCAATGAAGTTATGCGTCGGATAGCCTTCGATGTTTAATTCTGTCTTTATCAAAGGCTTAATGTCAAAAACATCGCTGTATCTAATATGACGCTCATCAGGGCGTGGATGTACGGTAATACCTTGTGCACCAAACAATTCGCAATCCAAAGCAAATTTTCTCACGCAGGGAATATTTCCTCCCCGCGCATTGCGTATCGTTGCAACTTTGTTAATATTTACGCTTAATTTTACCATATTAATTACCTGTTTTTTTTACCTTTGCACAAAAAGTCAAGTGCAAATATACGGATTATTGACAAAACAAAAAGAAGAATTACGAAAAAAAAGATATTAACAACAATGAAAATAGGAATTTTCGGAAGCGAATTTAAGGCTGATAAATTGCCGGTTGTAGCAGGTTTGTTCAATAAATTAAATTCATTGGGAGCAGAAATTTATATTCAGTCACTGTATTATGAATTTTTAGTGTCGCACTACAATTTTTTTCCGATAAATTCGGGGTTGCTTTATGGCGAAGTAAAGAATTTGGATATAGTGTTGAGTGTTGGCGGAGACGGTACATTTTTGCGAACGGCACTTCAACTCAATAAGGAAAGTATTCCGATTTTGGGTATTAATATAGGCAGGCTGGGTTTTCTTGCAGATGTTTCAAGTGCTCAGATAGATGATGCGTTAGACGAGATTTTTCGCGGCGAATATCATATTGAAGAGCGGAGTTTGCTTCGTATGTTTACCGAAGAGCGAGCGTTCGGCGGTTTCAACTATGCGCTTAACGAGATAGCTGTATTGAAAAGGGAAACTTCGTCGATGATTACGATTCATACTTATCTGAATGACGAGTATCTGACTTCGTATCTCGCAGACGGATTGGTGATTTCGACGCCTACCGGCTCTACCGCCTATTCCATGAGTGTCAATGGGCCTATTCTGTTACCGCAGAATAATAATTTTACTCTCAGTCCGGTTGCTCCACATTCTTTGACGGTTCGTCCGATTGTGATTCCCGATGATTTCATCATTATGTTAAAAGTGGAAAGTCGGACAAATTCTTTCCTTGTTTCATTAGATGGACGTTCTGAAGATTTACCTGTTGGTATTACATTGAAAATAAGGAAAGCAGATTTTGTTACACGCATAATCAAAAGATTTAATCAGAGTTTTTACAAAACTTTGCGGGAAAAATTAATGTGGGGAAAAGATGCGAGAAGTTAAAAATTCTTAAAAATAAATTTTTTGCTGAAAAATTATGTTGTATAACAGAAAAAGCATTATCTTTGCACCGTGTTTTTCATGGTATTAGATTTAAGGTTAACAATGAAGATTGTGGTTGTCGGGAGACAACCTTTTCTTTTTTAAAGACTTACGTGATGGACCATAAATTTTTTCGATAATTTTTTTTTAAAATTTTGGGATTTTGAGATATATTCACCTTATTATTTTGTATCATTCTGATAATCATTTATTATAAAATTGGTGGATAGTTTAGCAGTATACAGAAGTATATTGACAAGCAGGCAGTTATGCTGTTAACCTGAGTTTGGGATAAGAAATAGCCGTTTACGGATTATATATCAATAGAATACTATGCAATATGAACGTTATTATCCCGAACTCAGGTTTCAAGATTTAAAATTTAAAGTTTCAGATAGAATGCCCTGTAAACCAACCGTTTATAAGAACTGCAAACAGCAACGACTCCTCCGCAAATCGCGCCATGCGATTTATACACAATGATAATAATATATTACCCCACATTGCAGTTCATCAGATTATAAAATGCTGTAAAAAAGCCAAGTCCATTTTTTCAAATTCCGATTTGTGCACCCCAAATTTTCGTTTTGTAAAGGGTTGCGGTTTGTATTTAAGGCGTCGATAAATGGCGTCGACTTTGGGCGTCGGATCGCTGCATCGGCGGGTAATGATCACTTCGTCATAGCGGTTTTGA
>JAITJX010000127.1 GCA_031278765.1 Tannerella sp.
ATCTTCACCCGCATAAGTACTCACACTGCCTTTCGGGACATGTACTTTTATGGAGACGTTGTGCCCCGTCTCGACGGGAGTTTGTCCATCCGAGATTACAGATTCATTGTTACATGCTGTTATCGTTGTAATACTTAAAAAAACAAGTGCTAAACGCTTCACTTTCATTGCTGTTTCTTTTATGTTTTTTACATCCATAAGAACGTTACATTTTACTTTGTATTATATGCAAAAATGCAAAATTTTCTCCCAGTAATTAAATTAGTATTGTAATTCTTTTTTTCTCTCTTTTTCGACTGCAAAGATAAGAGAAAAAAAAGATATAAAACCTATACAAAACTATATTTGTGACAAAACTGTTCAATTTTTGTTTGTATAAAATCTATACAAAACTATACATTTATCTCAAAACCTGTTTACAAAGGCTTAAATCTTCATATTTTAACATTTAACAAAATTATCAACATTTAACAAAATTAAAGAATTTTTATCCTTCGCGTTGATATTCTATTTCCAGATTTTGCGCTTTTCTTGTAAGTTCGGAAGCAAAAATAAAATCTTCCAAAGCCTTGTTATTAGAACTTATTATTTGTTCTTTACTTCCGTTCCACTCTACAACGCCTTCCTTAATGAACAAAATATTTTCGCCGATATTCATTACGGAGTTCATATCATGCGTATTTATGATAGTCGTCATACCGTATTCTTTTGTAATATCATGAATCAGGCCGTCAATTATCAGAGCCGTTTTGGGGTCTAAACCGGAATTGGGTTCATCACAAAAAAGATATTTGGGTTGCAAAGCCAATGCGCGAGCGATGGCTGCACGTTTCATCATGCCTCCGCTTACTTCCGAAGGATAAAGATTGTATGTGTCCGACATATCTACACGTTTCAAACAGGTGATGGCTCTGTCTCTGCGCATTCTGTAATTATCCGGCGAAAACATGTCGAGGGGAAACATCACATTTTCAAGCACTGTCATGCTGTCAAACAATGCCGAACCTTGAAAAAGAATACCCATTTCACGCCTCAAGCCAAGTATTTCCTTTTTATTCATGTTTAATATATTACGGTCATCGTACAAAATCTCTCCTGAATCGGGGACAAGCAATCCGATAATGTCTTTCAGCAAAACGGTTTTTCCCGAACCACTTCGTCCGATGATAAGATTCGTCTTTCCCGTTTCAAAAACAGCGTTTATATTGCTGAGAATAACCCTGTTTTCAAAAGATTTGACTATATTTTTTATTTCAATCATTTTGTTAGCATTATATGAGTTAACAACACGTCCGAGAGAAGTATCATGATACTGTTCATTACGACAGAGTTAGTACTTGCCTTACCGACCATCAGCGAACCGCCTTTTACCGTATAACCAAAATATGACGAAACGGAAGCTATGATAAAGGCATAAACCAGCGATTTTATGATAGAATATGTTATGTAATAAGAATTGAAATAGTATTGCAACCCGAATTCGAATGAAGCCGGCGTCATTCCGTTTCCAAGATAACTTGCCCCTATTCCTCCCGCAATGCCGGTAGTCATGCTAAAAATCACAAGCACCGGTATAAACAGCATCAAACCGACAATTTTAGGCATTATCAGGAAATTAGCCGAATTAACGCCCATCATCTCCATCGCGTCTATTTGTTCCGTAACACGCATGGTGCCTATCTCCGAAGCGATGTTACTGCCTACTTTTCCTGCAAGGATAAGGCACATGATGGACGAAGAAAATTCCAGCAGAATAATTTCGCGAGTCGTGTATCCGATAGTAAACTTCGGAATAAGTGGAGAACTGATATTCAATGAAATTTGTAATGCGATAACCGTACCTATGAAAATCGAAATAATAACGACTATCCAGATGGAATCGACTCCAAGTTTACAAATTTCTCTTATCAACTGCTTGAAGAACATACTCCATCTCGTAGGTATGGCTATTGCTTTCTTCATAAGGATCAAATAATCACCCAACTGATGTAATGCTTTTATCATAATACAAATGTTTATCAAAAGACAAAGATAATTATTTTTTGGAATACTTGCAATGTGTCGGACAATATTTCAGCAGCTCCCAGTTCCTTGACCTATCCTTTATCTCTGCGCGGTTGCCGTTTTCGTCGGTTACAGTGAGAGTGAAGGCTTACGGCATTGTTTTAAATATCAGTGAATAATCTTTTTTGAAACGATGTTTGCCTTGAATGTCGTTGTCATATTTTTGCTGTTTTATAGTTCTCCTTATAAAATAAAAAAGCGCATAAACAGATTGTTTACACGCAATAGTCAAATGTCTGCAAGAAAAAGGGAGAATTTTTAAATTTTCGCCACAATTTCGCAAATCCGCCGAACATCAAGCCTCATGATTTCGGAAATCTCCTTTGTCGAAAGACCTTTCCCGAACAGATTTTTCACGGTCGCGATTTCTTTTTCCTCCATTTCCCGTATGACGGCATCTTTTTCCCGAATAACGGCATCCTTTTCCCGAATAACGGCATCCTTTTCTTGAGCCACTTTCTTCTCCGCCGAACGGATGGAACTCATGTAATCCCAGTATATCTTTTGCGATTCCCAGTAAACAAGACGTTCCGCCTCGCTCAACTGTTCTATCTCCGCGATACGGAACAGACGGCGGAACACGCGCTCCTGCAATGTTTTTGGACGGTCGTTAAGCACAGCCAGATTTTTGAGCACAAACATCCACTTGTCCAGCAACGTTTCAAGTTCGTCTTCCGTTTTTGCGAATTTCGGAAGTTCCAGGTACACATATGTAAGTTTGTCGTAAAAGACCCTGCCTGTTTCGGTATCCGACAGTTGAACGTGATGCAGGTAAGGATATTGCTTGAATCCCCGGTCGCCATCCTTGAACTCGAAGTTCAGGATTCCCACCGTATAGACCGCATTCAACTCGAAATCCCATTCAACGCCTTTTCTTGCTTGTTCCTGTATCGGAAACGTGGAATAGTAAACACTCCTGTCTTTGAAAAATTCCTGATAGTTGCGTTGCATCTCTACTATGAATTTCTCGCCCGATTCCGTCTCGCAGTAAAGGTCATACACTGCTTTACGGTCGTTTTCGGCGCCTCCCAATTGCTCCGGATTCATGTATCGCAATGAAATAATCCTGTCTTCCTTGCCTAACAAAACAGGCAGGAACTCCTGCAACAAATCCTTGTTCGCTTCCGTACCGAACAGTTTCTTGAATCCAAAATCGGTATGCGGGTTGATATACCGCGGCGGTTTACTGCTCCAGCCTGTAAACTGCTCCGAATCCCCATTTTTTGGAGACTTCGCCATACTTTTTTTCCGTTGTATCGCCATAGCAAATCCTTTTTTTTTCGTTATTTACCGATTGCAAATATACGAAACAATTTTTAGAATTTCTGACTCCGAGGAAATCAGAATGGCACACTTTGTCCGGAAATTCATATTGAAAAAGGCGCAATGTCCTGAATTGAAAATCGACGCAATCAAAAGAGGTAATTTTCATTCCGCAGGCGAGGGCGACCTGCGAAGATACGGTAATTCTATTCGATACCCCTCGGCAACGTTACATGTAACAAATCGAACAATTAATCGTTGTCCTGACTCTCCGCAGGTCAGAGATCTGCGGAGAGTCACTAATCCTGCAAACATGCCGCAAAACATACTCCTTCCCTTTCCGGAGGTATTCGTCGAAGAGGATATCCGGATGCGAACGGTTGCCGTTTTCATCGGTTGCGGCGAAAGTAAAGGCGCACGACATGGCTTTGTATATCAGTGAAAAATCTTTCTTGTGTTTTTGCGCAAGATGGATGGCGCCCATGAAACGGTCGTCGGAAGCGAGTTTACGGATGCGGTCTTGCCCGACGCGGTAGATGGTGTCTTTCAGCGCTTTGTTTCGGAAACGGGAAAGTAGGTCGTCGATATGTGTTTCGAGAGCTTGCGGGGTGAAGTCGGACGGATATTCAGCAAGCAGGATTTCTGCAGACTGGTGCATGACAGCACGCGCAAAATCATATACTTCCGGATCGGACAGCGCTTCGTATATATACGTCGCGTCGGGATGCCTGTAGTTCCCGTAATAGGCGACCGTGGCATGACCTAGGTTGTGAATGAAGGCTTTGCGGTCGACCCATGCGGCGATATTTTCTTTCGGCGCAAGGTCCGGCACGTCCGGGATAGGGGTGCGGAAAGCGGCGCCATCGAGAATCAGCGTGTTGTACGGTTCGGCAAAGACGGCGAGCGGGTCGTTCTCGGCGTCGGCCTGCGTCATGAGCGGTACCATCTTCCCGATACTTGTCTCGACCAGTCCGGCGAACGAATCGAGCGGAAAACCGGGAGGCAGGCGTTTCATCAGTTCGCCGCGCATGAAGGCCGATGCCGAGCGCATGTTTTCGGCAATGATAATGTCAACTGCCGATGCGGGGCTTTTCTCATACCGTTCCAGCAAACCTCTTGCTATAAGCGGTATGATTTTTTCCAGCACGTTTTTTCCGACGGACGTAGCGATTATCGACGCTTGTGACACTTCGCGGACGACATTCACCTCAGAACCCACAACAGCGCGTACGTTCGTTATCTCCATCGTTTCGTTGCCTGCATCGCTTTTGACGACAACCGGATAGGAACGACGGTCGTTCAGCGCATCAATCAGGTTTTTATTCACGTCGGAAAAGACGATTTCGTATCCCGCACGCCCAAAAAGTTGCCCGATAAACGACCGTCCGATTTTTCCTCCTCCGAAGATAAGAATGGATTTATTTTGCATGACCGGTTTGCTTTAAATACTTTTCGTAGTATGGAATGAGAAGTCCACGCTTCTCGCCCGGATATTTTTCAAACCATGTCCCGCCCGGGTAAAAACAGGTAAATCCACCCGACACAACTCCCCAACGGCAGGCTTCGACCAGATCTAACTGTTTGCGTCCCTGTCCGAGTTGAGCAATTACCGACGCAATAACGCCGCCGGCAAAATTATCTCCGCAACCTGTCGTGTCGCCCCGGTTTTTTTCTTTAAGTTCTTCGGTGACGGCTTCGGAAACGGGAAGCGCCGTCTCTACCTCAGCAAAACGTTTCCCCGAAGAATATAAACAGACGTCATGGGCGCCATTTGTAACGACTGCCGTACCGATTCCATTCAACCTGAAAAACTCCAGCGCTTCGGCGGTCGACTTTTTCCCGCTCAGGCGGAGGGCTTCTTCGTGGTCGGCGATCAGCAGGTCAATCATACGGTAACTGTCGTCGCTTTTCCCGAGCGGCCATTTCCGGTCGGGATACGCTTTTTCGTTCCGAAAGTCGAAAACGGTATTTACGATTGTAAAACAACCGTTCGTTTTGGCGGCGTCGAGCAGTTCCGTCAACGAATCATGGATTTGCGGCACAAGCGCCGTGCCTCCGAAGACGGTCACATCCGATGCGAAGAAGGCATCGTCCGGTTCATCGGGACGATAATTCCACGATGCGCCGATAGTGTTGATGAACGCACGCTCGCCGTTGCCGTTATCGTAATCCGGGTCGGACAGGACGATGGTCGAGGCGGTAACATCCCCTTTTTCAAGGCGGAAGGCAGCCATATCAACAGGCGTTTTCTTCAAGGCGGAGCGCAGGAAACGCCCGTCGTCGTCGCCGCCGTGACATCCGTAGAAACGACAGACAGCTGCATCGCCCGACAACTGGGCGGCATGGATAAGCGCCACAATGCAGGGGCCGCCGATATTCATCGTTTCGGCCTGCCGCCCGTCCGTCAGTTGAGGCAGCGCTTGCAGAAAATCCACGCCGGCAAAACGGTCAAATTCTTCCTTGAAAACAAGTTGGCCGGGCGTCAGTCCGCCGTCACCTCTTGTACGGGTCAGAAACGGGGCAAACGCCTCCGATGCGAATGACACATGGTTGTAAAGCCGGTCAACCAAACAGCAGCCGACGCCCGATACGGTAATTTTTCTACTCATTGCTTACAAAAAATTTTGATAGTCGGAGACAAGCAAATGGACAGGCGGTTCGTTTTCGTCTATAACGGGGAAGCGTCCGACAGGCTCGAAAAAGCAATTGTCGTTCGCGTCGTCGTTCACTGCGCTGACTTCGCCCACTAGCACGGTTCCCCGGCCTTCTTCCCCGTAAAAACGGTGATAAACGCCCTGTTCGAGGCAGATGCTTTCGCCCGGCGTGAGTATGACCTTTCCTCCCGGTTCCACTTTTCTGATGACGCCGTCCACTTTGACAATCACCGGCGTTGTGTCGAGTTTGTTGTCCGGCATTGAGTTGTACAGTTCAATAACGAGGTTGCCGCCGCCACGGCAGATGATGTCTTCCATCTTCGACCAGTGGTAGTGCATCGGTGTTTCCTGGCGTTCTTCGACAATCATTATTTTTTCGGCATAAGGCTTTTTGTCCACCCGGTATTTTCCGTTGCGGAGCGTGAAAAGGAACAGCCCGCGCCGGTAAAAATCGCCCGACCCGAAGTCTGTGATGTCCCATCCGAGCATATTGTCAATTACTTCGGCTGCTGCTTTCCGATTGTTTTTCCACTCTTCTACGCCCCAGTATGCCCATGGCGGGAGGATAAACTGTCTGGATGCCATAAATGATTCGGCATTCCTGATGATTTGATTAATTTCACTGCGTTTCATTTTTTTTATTTTAAATGTTTAATTAACCACATGATATATAGCCACATGATGGAAAGAATTGAAACAGCCGCCCACTGTGTGCCGAAGATGTCCGATACGACGCCGAGCAGCAATGCCAGTATTCCGCCTGAAACGCCAACGATAAGCAACGACGATATTTCATTTGCCTTTTCGGGGATGTGTTTCAGGGCTTTGGAGAAAATTATGGCAAACAGGTTGGAATATCCCAAGGCGAAAATAACCACGCAAGCCAGGATACTCCACAGAGAGCCGGCAAAAAGAATCAACGCCAGTCCTGTGAGTGAAAGACATGCGCTTACCGCATAGAACTTGCGTTCCGGTATCTTCATCAGCAACAGCCCACCAGAAAAAGCCCCGATAGCGCGAACGATGAAATAGAAATAACTTTTCAGCCGGTCGGCTTCCGAAACGGACGTCACCTCCGGGCATTTTTCCATAATATATTTCGGCAAGGTTGCATTCATCCCGACATCAACGCCTACCAGTATCAGTATCCCGATAAAGAACAACAGAATTTTAGTATCTTTCAACAGGGAGAAGGTGGCGAGGAAAGAGGTCGTTTTTTTCTTGCTTTCTCCTTCATTGATACGCGTCATCCAGAGCCAGCCAGCAGCCAGCAGGGTTATTACAGCGAATACGGGGAAAACGTATTTCCAGCCCAGCGTGGCGGCCGTTGTCCATGCGGCTACATTTGGGCCTAACCACGAGGCAAGGGTTTTGATGAACTGCCCCATCGTAAGCGAGCCTGTCAGTTTCTCCTTCGAGACGACGTTCGAGACCAAAGGATTCAATGCCACCTGGATGATCGTATTCCCAATCCCTATCAAGGCGAAGGCTACGACAGTCGAAACGAAATTATACGTCAAAAAAGGCAGCAGCAGGCCTGCCAGCGTAAACATAAAACTGACCAGTACCGTGTTTTTCCGGCCGATACGATTCATTAGGATACCGGTAGGAACTGACAGCGCCAGAAACCAGAAAAAGCAGGAAAGGGAGAGCAGATTGGCCATCGTGTCGTTCAGTTCAAAATCAACCTTGACATAATTGATGGCCGTTCCCGTCAAATCCACGACTCCCATGATAAAAAAGCCAAAAAGGACGGGCAAAATTTTTGATAGTGAATAGTTACTTTTCATACTTAAATATATAAATTAAAAAAACTTCCGTGCATCACTTAATCGAAAAGGCATTCGCCCGTTTCCTCCAATATTTCCAGTACAATATCAAAGCGGCGTGTTTCCCCCGGTTCGAGACAGTTGATAACATTTCTGTTACGCGGGGCTGTCCGTCCATCGACAAAACAGTTGCAAGGTTCAAGTCCCATCACATATTCCCCTTCGCCCATCTGCTTCCACTGGGCGAAATGAGATAACTGATTTTTGTTGAAATGTAAGGCAATCCCTAAATTCAACTTTTTATTTATCAGGGCTACGGAAGTATTTCCTTCCTTATCAGCCTTCAAATCGTGATAAAAGACTTGTTCTCGATAGTCGGGCGCAGGCTTTTGACAGCGGTTCCACGTCGCTATTCCAGCCTCGGCTGCAGCGTCGCGCGGCGTCACTTTTGCCGACGGGGCAACAAGATACGCATTATCGTCGAGCAGCGGATAACCGACGTTGAAATGAAAAAGAAGCAGCAACGCTTCGCGGCGGAAACCGGCGTTTTCGACCGTATTACATATCAGGATTTTATTTTCACCCTGCCGGCAGACAATGCGGCGATGCAGGAGCAGATTCTCGCCGAAGACACAGGCTTCGCGCATCGTCCCGCTGACCGTCATTACCGCTGGAGGCTCGCTGGCGTCGAAATCCCCATATTTTGCTTTTGTGCCGCCGACATCCATCGCAGACAGATTATTTCCCGTTTCGACGCAGGCATTGACATTTTCGGCGGCGATATTGGATATGCGGCCGTGCTGCGTAAATGCTTCGCCGCCATCAACGCATGGAGACCCTACATTTCGCAAGCCACAGGTGGTTAACATCCCGGAGTAGAAGTTGCGCAGGAATCCGTTTCCATCCTTTTCGTAGTAATAAGGCGAAACGACGCCGGCCTTACTCAGGTAACTGCAATTCACGCCTCTGAACGACAGGGCGGAAATATCAAGGCAACGGTCTTGCAGGACGGTAAATTCCAATCCAGAACCGTTACGGACATCGAAAGCGCGGACACCGTTGGCGCGACCGCCGGTCATCGTGTAAGGTTTGATACCGAATAACTGATGATGGTCGCCCACATAACGCAACATTTCCCGTTTTGAAACAATTTTATTACTCATATTCGTTCATATTAAGTTAAATGATGTGGAATTAACAATATGTTATACTGTATATGGTATCATTTCCTGGTGTGTATGACGCGCAAGTATTGGGCAGCACCTTACCAAACGTTAGCGTGTGTGGCACACCGGAGAAACTGTTATATCCCGGTTGTTTTGCAACCCTTAATTCCCGATTCATTTCACCTTAATGCCGACAGTCGCTATTTCATGCGGTTTGAGCGTGAGTGTCAACCGTCCGTTCCGCAACTCGGGCGTATCGGCGCCGACAAACGGATATTCCAGTAAATCAAGCCTGCGGACGGTAGCGTTGCCAAGCGCCGGAATATCGACGGTTGCAGTCGCCAGTTTTCCTTCCGTCTCAAACAGCCGTACAATCAATTCATCGCCGTCTTCCGACTGTTTCATCCCGGAAAGCGCTACATTACCGGGAGCGACGGAAACGAATGACGCTTCTTCCGATCGTGTCGCCCGGCGCTCGCCAAGCGAGAGCGAGAGCGGTTCGGTGGCATAAACGGGGATGTTGAAGTCTTCGCCTTCGGCCCATACCTCGCTCGTCAGAGTGCCGACGTGCGGATAGAGCGCGTATCGGATTTTGAATTTGCCTATATTGGGATAAATATCGGGAGCACCTGCGGAGCGCATCAACGTGAGGCGAAGGTCGCCGTCCCGATATGAATGACCGTATTTTGATGTGTTCAGCAAGGCGATTCCTTCCGTTCCGTCGCTCAGGTCAACCCATTTCTGGGCAGGTGTTTCCTGACCATCATTCAGTTCACGGCCATGCTCGGCGCTGCCGTTATGTTCGCCGAAGGAACGTACCTGAGTTCTGTCGGCTGCATAAAAAGGCGTATGGCACATAAACTGCGGATGCTGCAAAGCGAAAGGAAAGATGGCGCGGAGCATGGGCGCATCGGTCGAATCGCTGCCGGTTTCGAGCCAGTGCGTTTCCATATCGTATTCGATGCGCGGATGTGAACGGTAAACGTATGTCCGGATGATGAAACGCGATCTGCCCCATGTCTTGACTGTTTCGACGCAGGCGCGTACAGGGCCGTTTTCAACAACGCGAACGCTTTTCACGTCGGTTACAAATTCCTCTTTCCGAATCTTGTTGAGCCACCACGATTTCATTTCACCGTGTTTGTCTTCGAGGGAAATCTTGAGTTTGTTCAATTCTTCACCCGCGCGGACATATTCCTTGCCGGTACGCTTATCCAGCAGGCTGATAATACCGCCGGTCTGCATGTTGAACCGGACTTTGCAGTAGTCCGTCTCGAACGTGTTGTCGTCGAATGGAATGGCATCGTTGTATTCACCCGTTTTACTGACGTCTGCATAAAAGACACGGTAACCACCGGCAGGCATGTCGTCAACAACAAAGCGTATCTTCGACTCCCACAGCGGAGGTGTTTTTTTTGACCAGACAATCTGCGCTGGATAGATTTTCCCCTTGCCGTCGCGGACAAGCGCCGTTGCCGCTTTACCCTGTCCTATGTCCACAGGGCGGATGTTTTCCGCACTATAGTAATTACCCCAGTGATTTTCTTCGATGCTGACGGGACGTTCGTATGAATAGACCAGGGCTTCCACAATTTTCTTCTGCGAAAAGGGTTGGCTGTTAAATGCTACAACGGGTTGCCCATAGCCGGATTGATATTTTATTTCGTCAGCCAGATTCAGGAATGCTTTCTTACGCAAGGCTTCGGTTTTCCACTGAATATCCATGTAGCGGGCATGGGCTTCTTTGTTGGCTTCATAGATAGCCGAGCCGGGCAATATGTCGTGAAACTCATTAAAAGTAAGCGTTTGCCATAATTCACGGAAATCATCGGCCGGATACGCGTCGCCTTGTAACCAGCGGAGACTGTTGAGCATTTCGGCAGTGTAAAGGAGATTTTCGGAATTGCGGTTTCCTTCTTTCGTGTCATGGGCGGTTGTGTAGCAGCCTTCGAAAATGAATTGCATCTCTCCTCGATGCATCGGACGACCGTTCATTTCCTGTTCCATCCGTTTGAAAAAATGTTCTGCCGTCGTGAATTTAAAGGCAGGTTGCCCCTTCGTCGCATTCAGTTCGTGCGCTTTATGAATGTCCGCCCGTGACGGGCCTCCGCCATGGTCGCCCTCGCCGACACTTTGGAACAGCAGATGCTTGCCGGGAGCAAAAACGACAAACTCATCTTTTAGCCGGTCGTGTACCGTGCCGTTATAATTTTCATTCGTATAACACAGAATCTTCGTCGAATCGGGACCAATCCACCAGTAAGCCCCGTCGAAGGGACTGCATCGCATGTGATAAAAATAATTCATGCCTGCCAGTCTGAGCAGTTGCGGCAACTGAGCGATATGGCCAAAATTATCCGGGAGCCAGCCGATGCGCGCCGTCCGTCCGAAATGTTGCCCGAAATAGCGTTGAGCCAGCAGGAAAGAACGGCAAAGCGCTTCTCCCGATGAGAGATTGGTGTCGCCCTCCGTCCACATGCCCCCGACTGGCTCGAAACGTCCCTCGTCAACATATTTTTTGACCCGTTCAAAAACCTTTGGGTCGGTCAATTCTACAAAGCGGTAAACGGCCGCCTGACTTTGCAGCATCGTATAGTCGGGAAATTCCTCCATAAAAGCGACAGCCTGACGGAGGTTATCCTGGATCATCTTCATGGTCTCATCCGTTTTCCACAGCCAATTCATGTCCTGATGAGCATGGCCGATCAGGTAAATGGTGTCTTTCTTTGTAATCTTTTGGGCTTTCGCTTCCCTGTTCACAGGATTCGCGGCATACAGCGTCATCCCGGCAAAACATGCAATCATCAATAATAATCTGTTCATAACATATCTGTTTAGTAATAAGTAACTCAAAGTATTATAAAGTCTCTCGCGATCTGCGCGCTACGGGGTATAAAAGGTAAAAGGATTGCGTCAAAAAGTTTTCCGATAATGTCTTAGTTTTCCAACGACAGTCCGTAGGTTTGAGACCTGCTCTCTTTTTCAATGGTTTCGACCCGTTGCAACCAATATCCCCAATAGTTGTCGACGAGGCCGATGACACGCTTGGGAGACCAGTCGTCGCGATACAGGCAAAAATCGTCGCTGGAATTGTTCATTATATTGACAAATTCCCATCCGAATCGCGTTCCCTGTGCCAGCGTATTTTCTAGAATTTCTTCCAGTTGGGTAGTCGGATACTGCGTATAATCATTCCCGTTAAAGGTCATGTGTTCACTGACCGCCCAATCTTTCCCGGCCTGCCTGATTACCTGCCAAACTCTGTCATACGCTTTCTGATTTGGCTTATTGGTTGGGAAATACCATGTCCAATTTACCTGAATAATATCGGGGGCTGTCAAAGCCGACAGAAATTCGACAGGATCACCATCTCTCCGAAACTGTTCTGTTTCGTTAGCATCCAAGTAATCGACAGCAATATAAGCGTTGCTGCCGGCAATTTCGCGGTACGCGGCGGCATCCCCGTCAATCCATCCAGCCAGAAATTGCGCCCGGAACTTGTTCCATGTTTCATTCTTAATAAACGATTCGGGGATGGGAAAAGAAGTCGGCATTTCGGAAGCGGCATCGACAATGCCGTTTGCTTCCCTCCATGCCTGATAAGCGCTTTTCGCATGTTGGCCATAACACAGGTGAACGGTCCCCATATACTGAGGCTCCACGGTCGTCTCGAAATACAAGATTTTCCGGGTATCAAGTCCTTTTGCCAGATTCCTGATATACGCGCAAGCCGTAGCTCTGTATCCGGGATGAAAAATGGATACTACATCGCTCCCGGTTCCGTATTCCGTATCGCTCACGCGGTTTCCCTTATCGTCAATGGCATAAGCGTCCGGATAGATCTCCCAGAAACCACCGGGAATCACTCCGCCGCCAACGGCATACGTCTCTACCGACAAACATGGATACATTCCCTTCGCATAAATGGCGTCAATCAATTTATTCAGCGGCGCAAGCGATTTGTCGATTGCGCCGTCTCCATCCGTATCAAAGTGATGCCAGTAACAATTCAGTTCAAGGGTGTTATAATATTTTTCCCGAAGTACGTCAAGGTCGTTGATCAGCCGGTTCACCTGCGATTCATCAGAAAAATCAATCAAAGGTTTGCCGATTTTCAAGAATACCCATTCGCCGTCAAGATAGAACTTTCCGTCTTTTATCTCCCATCGGGTATAATCCACAAGGGGATTCGGAGGGATCACCGGGTTGGGAACATCTTCCTTTGCCGGTTTACCGTTCGTCTCTTTCGTTTCTTCCGTATGACAGGAGATCGCAAATAAACACGCAAGCAGGCAAAACACAACTTGTTTCAGAACCGTAAACGTATCGCGCAAAAAAATCTGCGCGGGAGTATGATTCATATTATTTTCCATATTTTACTTATTTTATTTGTTAACATATTCGATTTTCGAAGGAGGAGCATCCTCTGCACGGCTTCCCCACTGCTTGTTTGGCTCGTTGTTCATTACAAATTCAAGAACGCCGCCGCCTGCAATGTCACTGTGCGTAAACCAGGATTTATCCAGCGGACGACCGTTAAGCGTAGCCGATTGGATATATTTATTTTCGACCGAATTATTTTTCGCAACAATCGTAAACGTTTTCTTGCTGGGAAGCCGGATAGTGATTTTGTCAAAAACAGGACTTCCGACGGCATACGCCGGAATGCCCGGGGTGACGGGGAAAAAGCCCATCATGGAGAAGACAACGAAAGCCGACATTCCCCCGCCGTCCTCATCGCCTGGAATGCCGAACAGGTTGTCGGTAAAGAATGCATCAAGCAGCATACGGATGCGTTTCTGCGTCTTCCACGGACTGCCCAGATAATTATAAAGGTAAGGGATATGGAAACTCGGCTCGTTGCCCATCGAAAACTGTCCAACCATGCCCGTAGCGTCGGGTTGCGTCTTCCAGAAATCCCATTTCGACTTGCCGAGTGGTTCGCGGAAAAGCCGGTCGAGGCAGGCTTCAGCCTTTTCGCGCCCGCCCATCAGACGGAACAGGCCGTTCAGGTCGTGCTTGACGTCCCAATTGAATGTGTAAGCGTTGTTTTCAGTAAAATATTCGCGTCCGGCGAAACGCGGGTCAAACGGTTCAATCCAGTTATCGTCTTTGTCTTTTGGCCACATGGAACCCTTATCCGTACGGAAAACATTCCGGTAGAACGCCGCGCGCTTCAGGAACAGTTCGCGATCGTCCGGAAGGTTCAGTTCACCGGCAAGTTGGGCAATGCACCAGTCGGCGTAACTGTTGACCGTCGTAACAGCCACCGCCTGCCGTTTTTCCCATTTTGTATCCACCTCCGGCACCGTTTCCGCTTCGTCCGGAGGCAAGCCGGGCAAATAGCCGTGTTCGTTGTAAAAATCATCGAGAGACGTCCTGGGCCCGTTGTTCCAGGGAAGAAGCGTCCGGTCGAGCGAGTTTTTGCGGACGCCTTCGTAAGCAGTTTGCAGGTCGAAGTCGCGCAGCCCCTTATACCATGCGTCGGCAAACCATACGGCGGCATAATTGCCTGTCATGGCCGGCCAGTCGCCCGTCAGCAATGCAAAAGAAGGCATCGTCTCGCCCTGTTCGTACATTAAAATGTAGGAGCGGATTTGGTCGGCAACCATTTGTGGATTGAGGATCGTATGCAGCGGTTCATGCGCAATGTGCAAATCCCAAAGCCAGTTGTCAACATAAAATGGCTCGGCGGATTCATGTACCCGGCGGTCGTAATTACTGTAATATCGACCATATTCGTTGATATTGACCATCCGTTCATAACAGCGGTAGAGGGCAGTATAAAAAACCCTCCGCTCTGCCGGCGTACTCCCTTCGACGCGAATCTGCGACAACGTATTCTCCCAGGTCTGCCGGGCGGCATCCTTCACTTTCTCAAAATCGTTATCCGGAATTTCTTTCAGCAGATTCTCCTTTGCCTGTTCTTCGCTTATAAACGAAATGCCGTAGCGGAACGAAACTGTTTGAGCCTTGTCGCCGAAGCCCAGCATAACAGCGTTCTTATCGCTTTCACGATAGATGCTTTCGGAAATGTCGGTGTCGGTCTCGGCGTAAAACCAGGCTTTCATTCCGTCAAATTCCTCATAACCGCTGACGGCGCGCCGACCGGAGACAACGAACGTGCCGCTCCCGTTGAGGGCTGCCAATCTCATATACTGCGGCCGACCGTCCCGAAATACGATGCGAAAAATACCGCTTTTCTTTTCTGGCGCAAACTCAAGCCTGCATCCGTTATTGCCCAGGATTGCGGCGTAATAATACGGCGTTGTCGTCTCTTTGTCAAACACAACAGGCTCCGTCCAACTGTCGGCCGTAACCGCTTCATCCCATGGCATCAGTCCAAACACCCAGAGTGTGCGGTGCGAAGCGTTTATCAGCGGGAAATATTGAATCCGGTCGTCCAACTGGTCATTTTTCATCGGGTAGACCCGAATCATCTGATTGGGAAGATGCACCGTCGGCCGCGTCGGTTGCAGCAACACTCCTACTCCGCCAATTGTGGGGTCAACATAATTGACGACATATTCTTTCTTATCCTGTTTGCAAGCAAACAGGATAAGAAAGAATATCAAAACGTTGAGAGCTTTCATTTTTACTTTCATCTGTATTATGATCATTTTGTAGATTTACTGATATTTCGGATTCTCCTTCAAAAAAATCCTGTATAATTCGAAAAACGTCGGAGCATCCACAAGTAGAATGTTCGGATCGCGTTGTTTCAATTCATCTACAACCTGAACATACCATTGAGGACTTTTCAAAATGTTACGGAACCAGTGGAATGGTATCTGCCTTGTTCTTACCCGTTGAACAATCTGATCGGCGGCAACTTTCGGATCGACGTCGTTAATGTCCCAATCGGAACGTAAGACAGGCATATCGCCACGATAAAGCATGGTCGTTGCGATTTTTTGCGGAACAATTCCGTTCGGGCTAAATTCACGATAAGCATCCAATCCTTTGGGACTAAGTCCTTCAGCAAATCCGTCTATCACAAAACCCGTTACGGTCAGTCCCCAGAGTTTGTAATAAGGTTTGCAATGATTCGCCCAGTCCACCGTTCCGTCGGGAAGGCCTGAAAGACGTGGTTCCTGCAATTCTCCCGGATTGAGGTAGCCGGCTCCGTTGTCGGCCGCCACAAAATAATCATTATCGGTTGCTGTTTCGCGGCGATATTCCCACGCCATCGGGACACGTTCGGAGAGTACGGGGCTAATGCTCCACATCATCGGGACTTCCCCCCGCGACGGATTATCCCAAAGTGAAGGTGTCGTCTGCGACAACCATGACGAAGCGTCGTAATCGCCGACATAAAATACCAGCAACTGCTTCATCCCCAGCGATAGTTTACCGTTTACATCCAAGTAGCCTTTGGCTTGCAATTCTTCTTTTGTAATCCAAGGCTGCGGGTATTCATCGCGCAAAGGATAGTGCTGCCAGAAAGATGCATTTGCCAGAGCTCCCAACCCTATTGCATCTGCATCCTTGAATGCATTGTAAGCGCCTATCAATCGCGAAAACTCCCATTCGGTAGGCACATCTTCGTGACTGCCTCCGGCGTGTTGCGTGTATTTGTAAGCCCATGCGGGAAATCCTCCGATGTAAGTAAATGTTTTTCCGTTTCCGTTTTGTCGGTACGCCAAAAGGAGCATTTCCTCAAGTGTTTTCCGATCTGCTCCGGCAGCTTGACGGGGATCGTCGGTCGCTTTTTCGTCTCCCCAGGGGCTGAGGTCAAAAAAGAAAGCTTTTTTGCTGACAAAAAAATCATGATTGGTCAGAGTGTGATGATTGTGTACCGCCGCCGTGGGCTTCTGCAACCAATACTGGTCGATATAGTATGCAGCATAAGCAGTGTTGCATTTCCCCAACTTCAAATAATTTTCAATGAACCAGCGATAGGCGTCAATCTTCGGAGATCCGCTTGATGAAATGTTTGTACTGGAGATTACCCCGGCGCCGGTGAACAGAGATGAACCATCTTCGTTGACCAGCCTTATCTTCACCGGGATTTTGGGACCGTTTATAATCAATTGAGAATACAACGACGAAGGCGACGGGTCGTATCTTATGGCAATGAGGTCTTCAATGCCCGCGAGGGACGAAGCCAAATTGCTTGTAGCCGCCACTTTCGGATCATACACTATTGCTCCTCGTATATCATCTTTAAACTTCGTGACCAATTCCACAATATCCCCTACCTGTTCTTCGCAGATATTACCGAGCCATTTCCCCGACCGGCGGTATTTATCCCACCAGTAGTGGTCGATGTTAACTCCTCCATTCTCCACATAGAACAGATACAATTGAGGTTTCTGACGGTTGACGATGCCTTGCAACGTTGCGGCAGTATGTACATGCTCCCAGACAGTTAGCGCATTTTCCGGCCGGCTTACGTCCAGCCGGTTCAGGTATTGCATGTCAAATGTTATAACCGTACCTTCAACAAATTCGGGTTTAGGCGTTATTACAGAATTTCTGTTTTTTTCTTCTTCACCATTATTTCTCATGCCATTGTCGGTTTTACATGACAGGATGGCCAATAAAACAAATATGTAAACAAACATTTTCTTGATTTTCATAATATTATTTTACTCGTTAGATATTTCATAAAACCGAATACGGTCTATCTTTATTGTCATTCCTTTCGTCATTGTGACGCAATAGAAACGAAGGTAATTGAGCGCATGGATATCGGCATTTGCCTCTTCCGCTTCCGACAGTTTCAATTCCACTTCATTCCAGCCGTTGACCAAGTTCATCTGCTGTATCGACCAATGGGTTTCCTGCTGGTCTGGTCCGCCCGAAGCAGTTATTTCGAATTGTCCGTTGGGCACTGCGCCAAAAGAGGTTACATCATCTACATACATTGAAAAAGCAAGGTAACCATTTTCTTTAGAAACTTCCGTATCGAAAATAGCAGAATTTTTTTGATAAATAACTACGCCATGACCGGATGCCTGAATACAATAATAACCCTCTTGAGGGTCATTTCCGTCAAGACTGAGTCCCATTCCACTCCATCCGCTGAGTGATTCGCAGGCATCCCAAATTTTGCCCTGCCTTACATTGTCGTTAATAAGTTCCTGACGTTTCACAGGCGTGACAAAAAGATCCAATGCAGTTGGTTCCGGCAAGATATAAGTCTTAAATTCAAATCCCAATGTCCAGTCTCTAAAATCGTTCATTTCCGTAAGATATTCCATCGGAAACACTTCTCTTATAGTCTCCTCTCCCTGTTTGTTCGTATATATTACTTCTGTTTTCACTTCATTAGGCACGGGTTCCGACCAGCTGATGTTAACCGTACCAAAACGGTGAACAGCTTTTATTACGCCGCGATTCCAAAGCGACGCAAGATATTCATCGTCGTAAACAATAACCGACGTCTTAGTTGGAAGCGATTCGCGCCGGAACTTGTCGTAAGAATAAATCGTAAATTCGTAAGGCATGGCATCCAGATTTTCTATCGTTATGCGGTAAACGCCGGTCTGTCCGCCGATGTTCAGTTCTTTCAAATCTTGACGATTGTTCCAGTAAATACGAACTGTTTCTATCTGAAAACTGGAAATATACACATCAAAATCCACTTTACTGTTACCGGCGTGCGGGACGATACTGTCTATTTTGGCTGCATAAGGCACTCCTTCTACATGTTCTGTTTTTGTACAAGAAGGAAACAGCAGAATACATAATGCGCCAAAACATAATATAATGTTACAAATCTTTTCTATAATCTTCATAAGGTTTAATTTTTTTATGATTATTCATTTTCACACAGAGAAGGATTCATCACCCATTCAAATTCCTTGTCGGCTTCTATGTCGTATTTGTTCGGGGAATAGTCCTTAATCGTTGTTCCTCTGCGATCGTCGAATTTCCAATTGGCAATTAATCCGGAGGTTTCCGGATCTATGCTGCATAAATTCTCTTTAATTTCATTCTCCGTACGCACCGTACTCCATATACGGATGTCGCTGATTTCTCCGTCAAATAGCCTGGCTCCCAGAGATTGTCCTATCATAAATGCTCCGTCATTGGGATTATACAGAGACATGTTGTGATATCCCGACTGTGAGCGCGACGCATCCAATCTACCGTTTATATAAAGCCTTACCATAGAGCCGTCGTATGTTGCAGCAAGATGATACCACTTATTCCGTTCCAGATGCGTATTGGACAGCAGACCACCTCCAAATGCAGACAATTGTACAACATCCTGATTGACGATACGTATCATCAGCGTTTTATCGGTACCATCTTCTACCCCAATGATTGTGGACATAAACGGTGCTTCGGACGGATATTCATGCATGTTTACCCATACTTCATATGAAACCTGATTCATTTCTGCATACATTGCATTTCCGACAAATTGCATGACCTTGAAAGACGTTTTATTGGCTAGATAAGGATTCATCAGATACGGATCCGGTATTACCGTATAGTATTTTACAGGACTTTTATTTCCCCAGCGATCTCTGACATAGACGCCGAAATAGGAGCGCACCTGTTCAAGTCCGCCGAATTTGACGCCATGACCTTCTGCCGCATTGCTGTAAAAAGTTTCATAAGCAATGTATTCTTCGGTAGCATCCATGTATAACAATTCTACGGCAACATCCTTCTTGTTAGGATTATTCCATCTGAGTCTTACGCCTCCGGAATACGGTTCAACAACTACGCTCTCCACAATGTCGTATATCTCTGGCTGTCCAGGGATGATCGTTACCGTGACGGCTTCCGATTCGTTGTTACTGTTATCTGTCGTATAGAGTTTCACCTCCTGTTCATCTGTTGTTCCAAGTCCGGTAATGATCAGAGAATCAATAAATGCGCTCGAACGCATCACCAATTCTGTACCTCTTTCATTGGTATAAACAGCTTTAACGCCCATCAGGTCTTCATCGTCGGGCAGTGTATAGCGGAATGTTACTCCTCCCGAAGAGGGTGTATATGTAACATTTTTCACTTGTCCCGGCGGAATCTTGTCGGGAATGTCGGAATAATCTTTTATTTCAATGATGCATCCCGGTATCAATACGGCGAGTAACAATACCGGCAACAGAAATTTATTTAACTTGCTTGATTTCATCTGTATATAATTTTAAATTAATAATTGTTACCATCCTGGATTTTGAACCAGATTGTCATTGATCAATAACGTACTTTGACGGATAGGCCATAAATAATCCTTATCCGAAAAATGCAGGTTGAAAATAGTTCTCACTTTATAGAAATCTTCTGTGGTACGACCGGCAATATTCAATCCTTTGATGGGTTTGTTCATATAGGTTTTAGCCTTTTTCCAGCGCCTCAAATCCCAGAAGCGTACACCCTCGAAAGCCAGTTCAATCATACGTTCACGGTGAATGATTTCCCGCATACCGTCTTTAGTTGTCGGTTTCGATTGAAATTCGCTTTTGGCATGTTCTCGCCAGCTTTCCACCACTCCTTTCAAACCACTACGCACCCTGATGCGGTCTATATATTCATATACTTCCTGATCCGGTGCGTTTTTAATTTCGTTCAGCGCTTCGGCATAAAGCAGATACAGGTCGCCAAGCCGGATAATCGGGAAAGTATATGAGGCTACGACAATATTGCTGTTATTGTCGGGTACGGAAGTCAAATAAGAGGCCAATTTTTTACATTGGTATCCCGTGCTCAGGTAGCGTTCCACAGGAATAGTTCCTCCTCCCGGTTCTCCGTTTTTCATGTGTACCACCCATAAATTATCATCGCGCAGGATGCGTCCGTTTCCATAATAAGTTCCGCCGTCGAAAGTAATCGCTCCATAGAAACGGGCTTCCCTGTCAAAATGCAGATTCAGGGTTTCAAAATCTCTTTCAATATAATAGCAATGCTCGTCATCTCCCTTTCGCAATCCGTAGAGGTCTATTCCTTCCCACGAGCGATCTTCTTCAATGGGAATTCCATTCTTGGTATAAAATTGTTCCACAATATGCAACGGCGGAGCATAACATTTCCACAAACCACCCGTATTCTGAGCCTCAAAAAATTGCGGATGACACATTCTTTCCAATTTACCGGACAAAACGCTTGATTCTCCCCAAATGATTTCCGGATTCCATTTTTCTGTTACGGCACCACGCACTTGCATGGCCAACACTGTAGAATCGCTTAATTTGTCGCTGTAATTGGTATCTTCCCGAAAATCAAAAAGATGGCAGTCTGCCGAATCTTCCGCAAAGACGATGGCTTGACGGATAGCATCGGCAGCGCGTTGCCATTTTTCCGGCTTGTATTCCTGAGGAAAAAGCGCAATACCCCGGCTGTCGGTAAAACCTGCATAGTCGGAATTGCCATTGAACAAGGGACTTGCCGCCAGAGCAAGCACCTGGGCTCTAAGTCCGTATGCCCATCCCTTGGTAGCCCGACCAGCTTCTCTATTGACATCCTGGATGTATTCGGGCAAACCGGGTAATGCTTCATCAATCAAGGATACAATAAAATCCACTACCATATCAACCGGTTCGCGAAACACTTGCGATCCGGAAGCTGTATTGATAGGCAAACTTTTTTCTATCGTCGGAATAGGTCCATACATACGGAAAAGATAAAAATGATAATAGGCTTTCAAAAACTTGGCTTCACATTTCCAGCGGTAAAGTTCGGCAGGTTTTACATCGGTTGCCAAGTCAACCATATCCAAAAAGGTATCCGCATCTCTGACAAAAGTCCATACTGCTCGCGTAGAAGCTCCTATACCATTTACAATATTGTTGGCCACACTTGACCATTCATCAATTAAAGGCGAATTAACATTCTGATATCCTCTGGCTATGTTCCAGCATACCGGATTTACCTGTCCTTTTTCAATATACCAGATTTCATCTCCGCTCAGCAAGGCCGGATTGTAGTCGGGATAAGGAAAATAAGGCAGACCGGAATAAAGGCCGTACAAACTTGCTTCCGCCTCTTGTCTGTTTTTATAGGCATTTTCGATGGAAGCCAGATTATCAGGGACTATATCCAGATAGTTGCATGAGACGATTGTCATCAGGCAGCATATCGGCATCCATTTTTTTAATATTGTTATTTTTTTCATATACATTTACATTAAATATATTACAGTGAATTTTTATGTTTAAAATTAGAAATTTATATTCAGTCCGACATTAAGCACTCTCTGCAGGGGGTAACCCAATCCACTGGAACCCATTTCGATATCCCAGAGTTTGAACGGAGAGAAAAGTAGCAGGTTGGTGCCGCTCAAGTAGATGCGACAGGAAGAAAGTTTCAGGGGATTGATCCATTTTGGCGCAAGGTTGTAACCCATTTCGGCGCTTTTCAACCTCAGGAAACTCCCGTTATACATCCACCACGAACTGGGTTGAAAATTATTATTGATTCCGTAATCGGACAATCGCGGCCAGGCGGCATAAATATTTTGATTCTGTTCCGTCCAATGATCGTCGGCAATAAACTTGGCCAGTCCGTTTTCGAGCAACTTGCCGTCGGCGCTGGTTTTGGCAAACGGCGTTATGGCCGCGGGATTGATCCAAAACGACCGACGCCCCAATCCATTGAAAAAGACGGATATATCCAAATTCCTGTATCCTGCCGACAAACCGAAACCATAATTGATTTCCGGCGTTTGAGGTTTACCCAGTGGCACAAAGTCCATGTCGTTGATGAGTCCGTCGCGGTTGATGTCTTTGTATTTGATGTCGCCCGGCAGGTATTCGCCAAATTCCTGATGAGCGGAATTTTGAATGTCCGCTTCGTCAATAAACAGCCGTTCCGCCACCAAACCCCAGTACTGGCTGACGGGCTGTCCTTTGTGCAACAGCCAAGGCATTCCGGCTTTGGCATAATTAGGTTCTTCATAATAAAGATACGTAGCGCGGGCATAAGTGAAATTTGCTCTTCCGACCAGCCACAAATTCCTGTTAACAGTATGGTTGTAGTCGATAGAAACATCAATTCCTTCTCCGGCAGTTTCTCCCACATTTGTTTTTTGAACACTCCATGCTCCCATTTCTGCAGGCATATCTCTGCGATCCTGTACAATATTCCTACGCTGTTCCCTGTAGAAATCCGCCAGGATTTCGATTTTGCCGTCCAGCAATCCGAGTTCGACGCCTAAATTGCCCTTATGTGCTATTTCCCAGGTAATATCCTCATTGGCATAAGTTAAGGTGCGCGGTCCGAGATGCCATACATTGAAATTGTATCCACTGGTATATCCCCAGCCACCACCTATGGCAACTTCCGACAGGTAAAAAAAACGTCCGCCACTGATAGCATCGTTTCCTACCAGTCCGTAAGTGCCACGGATTTTTACTTTAGATACATATTTTTTGAAATCTTCTTTCCAAAAATCCTCATTGGAAACTACCCATCCCAGTCCGAACGATGGAAAAAATCCCCAACGGTGGTTTTTGGCGAATTTTTCCGAACCGTTGTAACCGAAATTAAATTCAGCCAAGTATTTCGTATTGTAATCGTAAGTAAAACGTCCTGACAAACCAAGATTCCGATGAGGCAGCGATTCAAACAAAGTCGGCGCATTACCGTCGAGGTAATTACGGACAATACCTACCAGCATGCTACTCATGTTGTGTTTGCCAAACTGCCGGTTATACGACAAAGAACCTTCCGCATAAAAAGTACTGTTCACAGTTTTATAACCCGGATAATACGTCAGGTATTCCTTGCCACTGTCGTGGTTGATTTCATACAAAGAGTAAGTATTCGTTTCCCGGTCATATTCTTCTACATCATAGAAGAAAGGGTTGTATGCCAGCGACATGTCGAATGCCGAATAGCGTGAAGTATTTCCCAGTACGCGACAGGTCAGTCCCTTTACCCATTTATTGAAATCCTGTTTCAATTCAAATTGAGCCAGCATGAGTGTCATGCTTTCTTCGCGGAAACCTTTAACCAGTTCGGCGTATGGATTGTAATAGTTACTGCCATTGATTCCCCCGAAAAGGATATGGTCGGCATATTGATATTTCTCATCTGGTTCGTAATAGGCAGGAAAACGCACCGGACTTACGTTCAGGATACGACGATACATTTCTCCGCCACCCTGCAACGGGCCGCTATAGTCGTCGAAAGTGCCGTGCAGCCTGACTATGGCTTCCGTTGAATTAGTCAGATTGATATTGATATTGGAACGAATCAGGTACTTCTTCAAGTCTATATTGTTATTAAAATTGTTGCGTTTGTCCACTTTCAGTACACCATTGTCCTGGGCGAAAGAACCGGCAATATAATAACGAGCTATTTTTCCTCCGCCAGAAATATTCAGATTGGCACGCTGATTCATTGCCACATTTTTTGTAAGCATATTCATCCAGTCCACTGACGGATACACGTATGGATTCGTTTTGTTAACAGTATTTTCAATTTTTTCCAGGGAGTAAATCGGCGACATGCCTCTGGCCAGCGCCGCTTCATTTGCCAAATCCATATAAGTTTCTGCATCAGCCATTTGCAATTTTCTTGTCGGGGAAGAAAATGAGTTTTCCAGACGCACCGATACCTTGATGCTACCTTCTTTTCCCTCCTTTGTGGTTACCATCACTACGCCGTTGGCGCCCCGTGCGCCGTAGAGTGCCGTAGCCGTTGCATCTTTCAAGATGGAGAAACTGGCAATGTCGTCGGGATGCAATCTCGACAAATCATTAGTTGTCACTTCCACATTATCGATCAGAATCAGCGGATCGACCTTACCCGTACCGAAGGAAGTGATGCCACGGATAAAAAACTGTGCATTGTCCTGCCCCGGTTCACCGCTGGTTTGATAAGAAATCATGCCTGCTATCCGTCCCGAAAAAGCCGTAGTCAGGTTGCTACTGGGAACTTTCAATTCTTTTACGTTTACGGCCTGGATGGAAGAAATAAGACTTTCCTTTTTCTGTTTACCGAAAGCAACAACCACTACTTCTTCAAGTTCTTTCATTTGCTCCTTCATCGTAACGGCAATAATCCGCTGTTTCCTGATTTTCACTTCCTGTGTTTCATACCCCAGAAAAGAGAACTGTAACACACAAGTATCGGCAGGAACCGTTACAGTAAACTCGCCGTTCGTATCGGTTGTCGTTCCAAGTGTCGCTCCGCGCACGCCTATCAATACGCCGGAAATAGCTTCGCCGGAATCATTCGAGACTTTTCCGCTGATACGGATGTTCTGAGCATACATTCGTCCCGTAACTGCAACAAGGAGTAATACATATAAATATAAAATTGTTTTTAATTTTGAAGAAAATAAATATTTTCTTACGTGGTTAACATGATTGTTCATAGTTCATACTTTTATGTTTACTAAGTAATAAAAATTTAAAAAATTAATAACAGATAATAATGTTTTTGGAGTTTCTGCAAGACTTTTGATACCGTTACCCTTCTTTTTATCCCTCATACTTTGCGCAAACAAAAACTGAGAATACAACATAAAAACACTCAATAGCCAAACAGCCCAATTGAGATGTTTTACTTCGTAAAATGCTTTTGATCTGTTTTTCATAAATATCTGTTATTAAATTAAATAATTAAATAAATATAATTCGCCGAACCGATTAACTAAACAGGCATACGTTTTTAACATCCTGTTAGCATCGGTAATAACTTCATCGGTCGTAGAGAAATCTACGACATTAACGCTGGCAAGAGACTCGCCGGCTACATTCGCTACTCTTCCTTTTACCTCCAAACCTTGTGCAAACAAAAACTGGAAATACAGAAAAATACTCAATAACAAAACAGCCCGATTGAGATGTTTTACTTCGTGAAATGCTTTTGATTTTTTTTTCATAAATATCTGTTATTAAATTAACTAGTTAAATAAATATAATTTGCCAAACCGATTAACCCAATGTGGTAAACCAAAAAGTTTATTAAAAATAAAGTGCAAAAATAGAGGTTTCTTTTCAATTCAACATTGAAAAGAATCTTAAAAATCATTAAAAACAACGCCAGATAATCTTAAAAGATCTTAAAATATATCCGATTCACTCAAACTTAACTGTCTTATGGTTTCTACCAACTCTGGATTTTCGTAAATTTTCTCTTACTTTTCATACCACAAATTTAAACTTTTTTGCCTTAACTTGCTGTCCAAGAATCGGGGTAGATTATAGATTTGAAGATTTGAGAAACGATTAGGCAACTATCGAATCCAAGGCGCCGGATTAAGTTTTGTGCGTTCTTTCCAAATTTGAAAATGGAGTATGGTTTCATTGCCTTTTTCGGTGTCGGTATATACTTTTCCGATTTTCTGCAAAGTGTTTACAATGTCGCCGACTTTCACATATACCTGACTGATATTGCTGTAAACGGTCAGATAGTCGCCGTGTCTGATGATTACGTTGTAGTTGAATCCGGGCATAACGAATATTCTCGTTATCACGCCTTTAAAGATAGCGCGTGCGTCTGTTCCGGACGTTGTCTGTATATCGATTCCGTTATTGTTTGTCCTGACATACGAGAGTTCCCGATGTTGATGTTCTCCGAAACTTGAAACAATCGTATGATTGCCTGTTACAGGATAAGGTAAACGTCCTTTGTTGCTTGCAAAATCTTTTGACAAATTCGACTCCGATTCGGTCATAACATAATTGACTTTTGAAACGGTTTTTTCCTGTTCTTTTTCCGGCATGGCGGCAGATTTGGATTTCGTTTTCGCTATTTCTTTTTTTGTTTCCGTTAATTTTTGTGTCGGCTGTTCCGGCGCAACTGCCGGCATATTTTTTTCCGAATTTTTTATATCTTCCGTAATAAGTTTTTCTATTTGAGCATCAAGAGCTTCTGCATTTTTTCGTTTTTGTTGCAGTTCGTTTTGCAAGTCTTTTTGTTTCCTGCTCAGATCGCTCATCTCTTTTTGTTGTAAAACTTCTTCTTTTACAATCTTTTTACTCTCGTCCGCATGTTGTGTTAAAAGAGACTGTTTTTCACTGCGTGTTTTTTCCAAGTCCATTTTTCTTTTATTAATCTCGTTTTGTTTCAGGATTATTCTATTTGCTTCTTCTTTTTGCCAACTGGAATATTCTTTCAGATACCTCATGCGGCGATATGATTGCGATAAATTATCGGCAGAAAGGATAAGAAGCATTTTATATTGAGTTGTTCTGTGTTCCTGTTGCTGACTTTGCATGGATTTGGCATAGTTTTCCTTTATTTTTACCAAGGTTTTTTCCAAAATTTCAATTTCATTGCCCATTGATTTGATGTTCATATCGATAGCGACCAATTCCTGCTCCAAAAGAGCAACCACTTTTCTTCGTGCGGCAAGTTGTTGTACGAGCAAATTGAGTCTGTTAAGCGAGTTTGCAGCATTTGTCTTTGTCTCGACAAGCAAACGGGAGATGAGTTCTATTTCATTAAAAGCCTCTTTGCGCTGACGTTCCAGATCTTCGCGCGCAAGAATATTAACCGGTACTTTTATTTCTTCGACCTTTTTTCTTGTTTCCGTAATTGTTTTGGTGCCTGTCTTACTTTTGTCTTCAGTACTCGTTTTCTTTTTTGTTTGCGCATTTGCGATTAATACGCCGAAAACAAGTAATATAACAAAATATAATCTCTTCATTTTATTTTATTTCAAGTGATTTAATGATTTGAGAAAATGACGTCTGCTTGTATCCCGCAGGAATCTTGAAATCGGCAGTTATCCGGGTATTTATCTCAGGTTCTGAAAACAAAAGTGTTACGGATCCTTTGTGTTTTTTATCCGATTGAAAATCAGCAATCATCTTGAAAGGGAATCGTTTATTAGCAATATTTTGAAAATCATCATAAATCCATATTAAAGTATTTGTTCCCGAATTGTCTTTTACGGTTGTTGAAAGCAATTTTTCTTCGCTATCCACTACAAACTTGTATATCAATCCCGCAGCATCTTCTATTGAAAATTCGGCTTCTTTTTCCGAACTTGTCGCATAGCGAAAAAATTCAAATTCTTCCGAGGTTAATTTTTCTTTTCCAGGTATAAACATGCCGTTCGACAACAGGGCCTGCAAATTGTTAAAATTGAAATCAACTGCCGCTTTGCCTTTTATTTTTTCATAACTGTCCATCATATAGCGCTTATTTAATCGGTCAATCAATTTTACGCTGTCTTTTGTCAATTCGATTTTGAAAACCTCAATGCCCAGCAAAGGTTGTACGGATATTTGGATAACAGTATCATTTTGCATTTTCAGCACTGCACGTGAACTCAATTCTTTATAGGGCGTCGTAAATTCGATCTTCAAACGCGAAGACAATGTGTTAAAATGTAAGGAGTTATCCAATACAGACGAAAAAAAAACTTCTTTTGTATTCAGTATTTCACGGCTCGAAACCATAGTTGTTTTTGACGTTTTACATCCTGACAACAAGAAAATTAGACATATCGACACCATTGCGGATGAAATCCGCAATGGCCGGCAAACCCAACGTGATGGAAGAGCATCATGGCTGCGACAACTTTTTTGTTTATAAATTCCCATCAGTTTCATTCATTCGTACTGTCAGTATTGTTAATCCGTTCTTCTTCTTTTTCTTCAAAATATTGTTGTTCTGCAATTTTCCTGTCCAGTGTCGCGCTTTTTTTGCCTAATTCCTTTGCTTTTTTCCATTGCTCCAGCGCTTTTTCCTTTTCGTTAGACATGTACAATATATCTCCGTAGTGATCAATTATTTCGGGATTGTTTGTCCGGTCTTTTGCAATTGATTGTTCGATGTAAATTTTTGCAAGCAGATAATTCCCCTGGACGAAAAAAATCCAAGCATAAGTATCTATGTATGTTGCATTTTCTGGCTCAATTTTAATACAGAGAGCGCTCATTCTTTCGGCTTTGGTCAGATCTTTCTTTAACAGAGAGAGATAATAAGCGTAATTGTTTAATACAACGATGTTTTTATCGTTGTAAATCAATGCCTTTTCATAATTTACGAATGCACTGTCTGTTTTATTTATTTTAAAATAGGTATCTCCGATTTGTCCGTAAAAATCCGATATAAGCGCCTTGTTTTCTTCCGGTAGTATTGCAGATATTGCCGATTGGTAAGTATTTATAGCATTTTGATATTCATGCTTTTGATAATAAGATATGCCAAGATATAGTTTGAACAGCGATTCGTCCGGAAAAATATTTATACATTTTGTACAAATTTTAATTGCCTCTTCATAATTGTTTTGGCGAAAATGCAACGCGAGAAGTTGCTGCCATGCAATCAAATTATCAGGCTCGCTTTCGGTAATTAACTGATATTGAAATTGCGCCTCATTATTTTTACCCTGTGAGGAAAGGAAATCGCCAAAAGCCAGTTTCAGTCTTGAATCTTCGGGGTGTTGATCCAGCAACATCTGAAACAGTATATTAGCGACATCGATATTCTGTTTTGAGCGTTGAAGTTGCATTATGTAACGTGCCAGTATGCTTAGTTTTGTATTCACATCAAGTTGTTTGTTGAGCAACGCTCCGTCAATTTGCTTTTCTGCAGCTTCGCCGTTTCCCGTTTTCTCGTAATAGTTTGCCATAGACACATGATAATAAGGAGACTCCGGATCGATTTCATGTGCTTTTTTGTAATATTGAAGCGCCTTTACTGTATCGTCCTGTTGCAAGTAAAGGTCGCCCAGCATAATCATATACCGTGTTTCGACCGGAAATTTGTCTATCAATCTTTTCATCTCGTCAAAAGCCTTTTCGGGTTTTTCGAGCGTCATATACAAATGATATTTGGCCATCGACAATGCTTCGTGCATTCCCATTACATTTTCCAAAGCGTTGTACGTATCAATTGCCATTCCTATCTCTCCCATACGGGAATATGATTCGGCAAGAAAATAGTTTAATTCAGGCCTCCCCGGCATGGATTTTACCAGATAATCGTATTCTTCGGCGGCTTCGCCAAACATACCCAGATTGAAGAACAGCGAAGCCAGGGTGCTATGATAATCCTCATTGTCGGGGGCATATTTAATGGCCTTTTTAAGCAGCGTTACCGCTTCGTCCGCTTTGTCCATATTGAGACAGTAAGATGCCAGCTCGTATAAAGCGGCGGACGATGTGGAATCAATTTCGAGGCAACGCTTAAACATTTCATACGAGGAATCAAACTTTTCGGCATTTTTCAATTTCAATCCTTCATAGAAAAAATAATCTGTTTTGCGTTCCTCTTCCGGCGTATACATCTGTCTTTCCTGGCCGTAAACATTAATGATTGTATTTGAGACGAAAAATAATAATATGTACAGTTTTTGTTTCATAGATTCCGATTATTAACTTTTCCCTGTATGTCCGAATCCGCCCGCCCCGCGTTTCGTTACATCAAGCGTTTCTTCCTCTTGCCATTCGATTTGCGAATGAGTGGCTATAACCATCTGGCAAATACGTTCTCCATCGTTTATCGTAAATGTTTCCGACGAAAGGTTGATGAGGATTATTCCGATTTCACCTCTGTAATCGGCATCAATTGTGCCGGGAGTATTCAAAAGCGTTATTCCGTGTTTGATTGCAAGCCCGCTTCTGGGGCGTATTTGCGCTTCATATCCTTGAGGAAGCGCTATGTATAAGCCTGTCGGAATCAGCTTGCGTTGCATGGGTTGCAATTCTACCGCTTCCGAAAGGTTGGCGCGAATATCCATACCCGCAGAAAATACCGTTGCATATTGCGGTAGCGGGTGATGCGACTTGTTTACTATCCTGATCTTCATAATTGAACTTCTATATTTCATGCAAAGATAAATATTTTTTTTTATTGCTAACCTGAGTTCGACGTAAGAAAGGCATAAAAAAATTTGGTAAGTAGGCTAATTTTTCTTATTTTTATGTTTGATAATCAACATTATAAATAGAAATTATGGTACAACTTACCACTGACAAAATTGCTGAAATTTATTGTATTGCAGACGATTTTTGCAAGGGATTTTCAAAAGAGATCAAAAAACACCAAATTCATTCCGATAACGGTAAACGCCACAGGCATCGCTCATTTGCCATGTCCGACGCCGAAATCATTACTATCATGATTTGTTTTCACTACGGCAGTTTTCGCAATCTGAAACATTTTTATCTGTTTTATGTGGCTAAACATTT
>JAITJX010000128.1 GCA_031278765.1 Tannerella sp.
ATCGGGAAACTGATTATAATGTTATTCCTTTCAATCGTTTCGTCGTTCGGAAAGACAAACCGGAATGATGACGGCATGATGGCAGGATTGCATTTCAATTCGTTTCAGGTGGATAAGGACAGCAGAACAGGCCTGAACCTGACGCCCGAAAAACCGCTTTCCCTTCCGAAAGGTTTCACATTGTCGTTCGACTTTAAAATAAGACCCGAAAAGGAAACTTTCGGATATATTTTCCGGATAACAGGCGATCGAAAGACAAATATTGATATGATTTCGAATATTCTTGACAACAATCTCGTACTCGTGGCAGGAAACAATACGTTACTTGATTTTACGCAAGACGAAATATGGGGAGAGGCTACATCGGGGAGGTGGATGAATGCGACGCTTGCCCTCTATGCGGAGAAGAACGCACTGGAGCTGACAATAAACGGCATTAGCAAAGCGACAGTTATGGACGTCAGCAATCTGAACAAATACGATTTCTATTTCGGGAGTAACAACAATATCAACTTTGCAACAACCGATGTTGCACCGATTGTTTTAAAAAACATCAGGATTTATGATAACAGGAAACGGCTGATAAGGCGCTGGAAACTGGCCAGACATGACGGAAATTGCGTATACGACGAATGTGAATCGTCTAAGGCGGTTGTAACAAACCCCGTCTGGGAAATAAACAACCATGCCCGATGGGAAAAACGCGCAAGCATCGCCGTCTCCGATAAATATCCTCAAATAACTTTCGACAGGGAAGATAAAAGGATATTCATCGTTGAAAACAAATTCCTGTACGTATACAGTGCGGACGATAATATCGTCGATACGCTCCCGTTCGAAAAAGGCCTGCCTGTGAATACGAAAATAAACCAGCTTGTATATGACCACGCCCGTCGCCAAGCGTTAATGTATGATTTTGCGAAAGATAATCCGGTACGGTTCGACGCCGCATCACGCTCATGGGACAACGAAACAGATTCTCTGTCGTTAAGTTATTTCATGCACCACAACAAATATTTCGACGAACGTGCGCAAACCCTGTACACATTCGGCGGATACGGCTATCACCAGTATTCGGCACTGCTGCAATCCTTTTCCGTAACGGAAGGCAGATGGGAACATCGCGATCTGTCGGCTGTCATACCCCCGCGCTATCTCGCTGCAATGGGGGTGCTCGACGATTCGCTTCTGCTTTGTTTCGGAGGATACGGCAATATTTCGGGGAAACAGTCCGAATCGCCGCGTAATTTCTACGACCTTTATACCATCAATCCCCGTTCCGCCCAGGTACGAAAGGTGTGGGAACTGAAAAGCGTAAACGAGCATTTTACGAACAGCAATTCGCTGGTCGTAAATAAAAGAAATCAATCGTTCTTCACGCTGTCATATCCTAACAATGCTTTTAAAACCCGGATATATTTGCATGAATACAGCCTGAACGCGCCCGGATTCCGGCAACTTGCAGACGCCATACCGTTCCTGTTCTACGACGTGGAGTCTTACTGCGACCTTTTCATGCCCTCGGACAGCTCGGTGCTCTTCGCCGTTACTTCATACATGGAAGAGAACCATAACAGGATAGATATTTATTCCATCTCCTGTCCTCCCTTCAGTATAAGTGATACCTTGCAGGATAATCACAAAAAAAACGCCCTTCCGCATGTCATTATTTACTTTTTGCTCTCCGTTGCCGTAACCGTATCGACTTTCCTGATTGCAAGACGCATCCGGAAAACAAAACAGATACGCGCCGCCCTGAAAACAATGGAAGCGGACAGCAATCCGGCAGTAAACGCCGACACGGAAAAGCCGCATACGAAACTTTATCCGGCAATCAACATACTTGATAAACTTGAAATACTGGATGCGCAGGGAGTTGACATATCCAACCTGTTCACGCCGACATTGAGCCAGATGTTCTTCCTGCTGTACTTTAAAACGGTAAAAGACAAAAAAGGCATAACATCCGGCGAATTGCAAAAAATACTGTGGCCGGATAAAGACATTGAAAGTGCAAGAAACAGCCGTAATGTATATTTTAACAAGTTGCGCACGATCTTGAACCTGATAGAAAACATAACGCTCACCAAAATGAGAGACGCCTGGATATTATCTTACGACAGCAATAAAATATACTGCGATTACGAACAGGTAATGAGAAATATCAATGTTATGAAGAAACAGACGGAACCAGACATTGAACTGCTTAACGCAACCCTGCGGATTGCAAGGAAAGGAAAACTGCTGCCATCATACGAAAACGAATGGCTGGACGATTACAAAGATTCTTATACGAATACAGTCATCGAGTTTTTTTCGGGACTGATAACGCATCCGGCATTAAAAAACAATCCCGCCGTACTGTTAAGTATTTCGGAAACAATCCTGCTGCAAGACAACACGGAAGAATGTGGCATAAAACTGAAATGCAGCGTCCTCTCTCGCCTGGGCAAAAAGAAACAAGCCCTGCAATGTTATAACAAATATGTGGAGGATTATTACAGCCTGCTGAACGCCCAGCCGGAACTTACATTTGAAGACATGCTGAAATAGAACGGGAGGGGAGATTCATCCCGAATATTTTGCCTCCCTTCCCTTATTCCTTAAAAACATTTACTGCAAAGTAATGTATATCACCGTATCCTCTTCTACTTTGAACAGACGTTCCTTGAAAGCAGGCACTCCCATCTTTCCACGGACGTTGTTGCTGAAACCGTATTTTTCTTTCGGAATCCCGAAAACGCCCGTATCTAATTTCCGGTTATCGTTTTCGTCCTGATAAACCGATACCGCATACCGCCCCGGAACAATGCTGTCGAAAACAAGCGTAACCGTTTCGTTTTCGATTTTCTGCATCATCGCGCTCACCCGATTTTCAACACTGTCTTGCACGCTAAGCATCAAATGTCCTTTAATATTCTCAATACCGTCCACGACAACGGTCAATTTGTTTTGCGCGCCAAGCATGCTCGCAACAAACAACATCAAACCAAATAATTTTGTCTTCATAATTTAATAATTTTTTTAATTCTTAACTCTTATTTCTTTAATATTTATAATGCTTTCAATTGATTCTTTTCTTTGTCTCTGCTGAAGGTGACAAATATGCCGAGAAAGAAAAACCGCCTGTCGGGATTGGCAATCGCCTGCTGCACTCCCGGATGGAGGGTTGAATGTCGGTAACCATATATGTTTTTGTATCCAAAAATGTTCTGGCAGCCGAAATGAACAATAATCCACCGGACAGGAAGGTATGACCACGAAAAATCCAATCTGTTGCGGAAAGGCGTCGTCCCCATTTGTTCATAAGGCGTCTGTGCGCTGTAATAGGGCGTTCCGGAAGTGATGTTGTAACCCGACGACAAGAGAGATTTAAGCGGCGAAAACCAGTATTTCAGCGTAACATTAAAAGCATGAGGCGCCACATAGTCCGGAACAGTCTGTTGGGAGAAATGACCGTAGCGCTTCCTGGTATGATTGAAAGAATAAGTCAGCCAGTACTCCAAAGATTTGAAATTACTTTTCCAAAACACATCCGCTCCCCAAGCATAACCCGTTCCCTGAACGGCGAAAGCGGTCGGCCCGTATTCCCCTTCCTGCCATGTAAGAAGATGATTGTATTTTTTATAATAGATATCTACCTGATACTTGTCGCTTTTTTTCACATGACCGTACGAGAACGTAACTTTGTCCGCCAAAGCAAAATCCATCTTATCCTCCCATTTCATATATTCCGTCCAGGGCGTCTGAAAATACCGTCCAAGCGAAAGAGACAGTATATTTCCGGAACGTGGCGCATAACCGAGATAGAGACGCGGCGCCAGGTTGAAACGGTGAAGATAAAGAGAATATTCGCCCCGCAGGCCGATATTGGCCGTCAGGTTATTCGTCAGGAAACATTTCGTATCATTGTAAATACTTGCCAGACGGTTGTTCATCCGGAGAGTAAATGCGCGATCGGAAGTGAAGGTTTCCCGAAACGGATTGTATATAAATTCGATGCCCGAACGGTTCGTAAACCGTCCGCCGGCATATTGCAGATTCAGTTTGCTGTGGTTCCAGACGCTTTTTTTCTCATCGTCCCGCCGTATTCCGGACAATATTTCCGCCGCTACGGATTTTTCGGCAACGATATTGCTTGCCAGCGAAAGACTCCACTTGGGATCAAAAGTATGATACAAATTGACTTGAGCATAAAAATAATCTTGTTGCAGCGCATCATCGACCGGCAGTGCATCTACATTATAATATGTATACTCCATACCGGCTTTACTCCAGTTCGCCTGCGCTGTCATCTTTGTCCGAAGGCCAAATGCCCTGGTCAGAAAAAAATCGCCGCTCCACTGATGATAATAATCCTTCCATTCGTAAGATCTCGGCGTCAATCGGCTGTAAGGACCGATATTCGAATAGTTCAGGCTCGCCCTGTAAGCATACGAAGGCTTTTGGTCGATGTGCGTCACTCCGGCATAAACGGAAGACAGCGAAATGTCGGTTTTCGGTTCTATTTTCTCCCTCTCCAAGGTGTTCAGATTGACAATCCCAGAAAGCGCCTGACCAAATTCGGCATTGTAACCACCCGACTGCAAAACGATTCCGTCAAACAAATCCGGCGTAAACCGGCTGCGGGCTTTCGTATCCACAGCCGACAGACTGTATGGATTCGCCACGATCAAGTCGTTGATATAAATCTGCGACTCGTCGGAATTTCCACCCTGAACAATCAGCCGCCCGTCGTTATCATTAGTCTGTACTCCTGGAACAATCCCCCGCATCCCCGCCAGCATATCGGCCATGGCCGCCGGATTGGTGATGATGTCGAAATTCGACATCTGGACGGTTTGCGCAGAATAATCGCTGAACCGGCCATACTTCGGACGGGATACGACTACATCCTGCAAACGAAACAAACTGTCCGTCAGGATGACCCTGAGAAATTCCTGTCCCCTGTTGACGATCATCTCCTTTTGTCTGTATCCCAGCGACTCAAAGCGGATGATGCGCATCTTCAACGTATCCGGATACGTGAACGAAAACTTCCCGTTTACGTCTGATACGGTTTGCAGAAAACCTGCGCCAAAATAAATCAGAACATCTGGAACCGGCATATTCGCCTTGTCCGTAATCTCGCCGGACAATCGGGTCTGCGCCCCTGCAACAATTGCTGTCCCCGCCAAGACAGACAACAAAATCCATCTGCAAAAAACGAATCTTATCATAATTTCAAATATTCCTTTAAATCTTTAACGTACTCGCGAAAAGCCTCTATCCCCGCCTCGCTTATCCGGCAGACAGTACGTGGCATCTTACCCTGAAACGTCTTTTCTACGTTGATGTATCCGATCTCTTTCAATTTATCTATCTGCACGCTCAGGTTGCCCGATGTCGCTCCGGTTTGTTCTTTCAGATAGACAAAATCGGCTTTTTCCAATCCAATCAGCAACGACATGACAGCCAAACGCAATTGGGAATGTAACAAGGGATTCAATTCTTTAAGCATAGTTTGGCTTTGCTAATTTGTTTAATTTATATCCGGGAACGACAAATCCGATAATCATGCAAACAGCCAAAATAATGAACTGTACAAGCACTCCGTCTCCATTTTTCAACAGCATAATAGCCAACATGCTGACCGCTGAACCTGTCCATACGGCAATAGCGCCATACAGAAACGGACGAAAGTGGCAAACTTTGGCTGTTATAAATTCACCGATACCAATCATCAACATAAGAATCGGATTAATCAAGTAAAAAAAATGATTATAATCCTGCAAAGAATAAGCCAGTCCGAAAATGCCGGACAGAAAAATAACATTGGAAATACCGAAAGCCTTCCATACCGAAGAGATAATATTATCAATATGGGTTTTCACAATGGCAGAAGAGTCTTTTTTGTGTTCCAGTATAAAAGAAATAATCCATGCCGGCGCCATTATCCACCAAATATGAAATGAATAATTCGTCGATATCGACATATTCCACAGGATATAAACCAGTGCAACATTCAGCAAAGCTGCAATTGCTACCATATATCCCCAAAAAATCATAAATGTTCCCGCTCCCCTTTGAATATTGTTCCGCGCCTTGTTAATCATCTCTGTAATAAGTTGCAAACTCTGTTGTTCTGTTAATTTTGTTTCCATATTTTTTTAAGTTTATTAAATGAATTATGCCGCAAAGATAAATTAGTTTATTTTATAAATAAAATATTTTTCAAAAAAAATAATTTTTTTTACAAATAATTGAAAACTTATTTTTTTTATTATTACATTTGCAGCAATTTTACAGTTGAAAAGAAACTATTACTTTAAACATTTATTTATATTATGTCGAACATTACAAGAAGAAATTTTCTAAGAAGAAGCGCAGCAACAGCAGCAGCGTTTACAATTGCACCTAAAACAATTTTAGGCAGGAGTCACGGATACACAGCGCCCAGCGATAAGCTGAACATAGCGGCTGTAGGTATCGGAGGTATGGGAAATAGCAATATCAAAGCGGTAAAAGCAACGGAAAATATCGTAGCCCTTTGCGATGTGGACTGGAAGTATGCCGCAAAAGTTTTTGCAGAAAATCCAAATGCAAAGAAATATTGGGATTTCCGTAAAATGTATGACGAAATAGGCAAGGATATCGATGCCGTGATAGTCGCAACAGCCGACCATACACATGCTATCATTGCAGCCGACGCCATGACGCTCGGCAAACACGTCTATGTACAGAAACCGTTAACACACACGGTTTATGAATCCCGCCTGCTCACAAAGCTTGCCGAGAAACACAAACTTGCGACCAACATGGGTAACCAGGGAGCGTCTGGCGAGGGCGTAAATCTCGTATGCGAATGGATTTGGAACGGCGAAATCGGCGAAGTGAAAAAAGTTGAAGCCTTCACAGACCGTCCTATCTGGCCACAAGGGTTGAATACCCCGGAAAAGGTAGATAAAGTTCCGAAAACATTGGATTGGGATCTGTTTACAGGACCCGCAAAAGTGCGTCCGTTCAATATAATATACCATCCGTGGAATTGGCGCGGCTGGTGGGACTACGGAACAGGCGCGTTGGGCGATATGGCCTGTCATATCCTTCATCCCGTATTCAAAGGCTTGAAACTCGGATACCCGACACGCGTGCAAGGCACATCTACACTGTTGCTTCAAGACTGCGCACCGTCGGCTCAACACGTAAAACTCGTTTTCCCCGAAAGAGACAATTTGCCGAAAGTTTCACTTCCGGAAGTTGAAGTTCATTGGTATGACGGCGGTTTGAAACCGGATTTTCCGGCAGGATGGCCAACAGGAAAAAACATGAATGATTCGGGTGGCGGCACTATCTTCTACGGAACAAAAGATACGTTGATCTGCGGTTGCTACGGAGTTAACCCATGGCTATTATCCGGTCGCACGCCAAACGCGCCGAAAGTGTGCCGCAGGGTTACAACTTCTCACGAAATGGATTGGGTACGCGCATGTAAAGAAAGCGCAGCCAATCGCGTCAAAACGACATCCGACTTCAGCGAAGCAGGGCCGTTTAACGAAATGGTCGTTATGGGCGTTCTTGCCGTTCGTCTCCAAACTTTGAACAGAGAACTTCTTTGGGACGGAAATAACATGAAGTTTACCAACATCAAGCCAGACGATAAAATCAGGATATTGATTAAGGACGATTTCAAGATTATTGACGGCGATCCGAAATTCAACAAGATCTGGACAGATCCTGTTAATGCGCAAGAATTTGCAAATGAATTGATCCGACATAATTATCGCGAAGGCTGGAAACTGCCCGACATGCCATAATATATTAATTTAATATTATTAAAAATTTTCAACAATGAACACAAAAAAAATCTTTATAATGACAATTGCTGCATTTGGAGCATTATCTGTGGTATCGTGTGTCGGCGGAGCAAAAAAACTTGCCTGTCCAGATGAAACGGTTCCATATATTGTGGAAACGACAGAAACAGTTGTTCCCGCCGATTCCGTAAACGGATTTCCGGAATATACCATTCTTGAAAAAACGCAAGTGGATTTAAGCGCTTTTTCGAAAGATGCCGATGGCGCTATTGTGCTTTTCTGTGGAAAAAGTCTTTATGGCTGGCGAGGTTATAACAAAGACGCGGTTCCCAGTCGCTGGGTGATTGACGAAGCAGAAGGCGCTATCAAATTCAGTGGTTCGGGTACCGGCGAAGGGCAACAGGGCGACGGAGGCGACCTTATTTTTGCGCACAAGTTCAAAAACTTTGAGTTTAGCATTGATTGGAAAGTATCGAAAGGCGCCAATTCCGGTATCCTTTATCTGGCTCAAGAAATCAAAAACCAGCCGATTTACATTTCCTCTCCGGAGAGCCAGGTGCTTGATAACGAAAATCATCCTGACGCCAAACTTGGTATCGACGGCAACCGGAAGTCCTCTTCGCTATACGATATGATTCCGGCCAAGCCGCAAAACGCTAAACCGTTCGGCGAATGGAACACAACTAAAATCATGGTTTATAAAGGAACAGTTGTTCACTATCAAAACGGCGCCAATGTATTGGAATATCATTTATGGACGCAGCAATGGACGGAAATGCTTCAAGCCAGCAAATTCAGCAAAGATAAATGGCCACTAGCGTTCACCCTTCTAAATAATGTAGGCGGAGAAAATCATGAAGGCTATATCGGCTTACAGGATCATGGTGATGACGTTTGGTATCGCAATATCAAAATCAAAATTTTAGAATAACAAAATTATGAGTTTTCAATTTTATTGATATTATATACACAATAAACGAGGTCGGGTGTGATACCCTGCCTCGTTTTTTCAATCAGGCAACCAGATGTCGATTAAACATTAACCCAATTCATAATTTTTTTTATTAATTCCTAATGCTTTTTTATCACTCCCTTAATAACGGTTTACGCATTGTGCACCTGCAAACAGCATCAAAAGTTGCCTACTGTGGTTTTGCAGTCAATGCCGGCTCCCGCGATGAACAACATGACGAACATGGATTTGCCCACTTCGTAGAACATTCTTTGTTTAAAGGTACCGCAAAACGCAAATCATGGCATATCATAAACCGTATGGAAAATGTCGGCGGCGAGTTGAATGCCTATACTTCAAAGGAAGAAACACTCGTTTATTGCATTTTTATGGAACAGGATTTTAATCGTGCCGCCGAATTGCTGTCCGACTTGGTTATTAATTCTCAATTTCCCGAAAATGAACTGGCAAAAGAACGTGAAGTAATAATAGAAGAGATACAGTCGTATGAAGATAATCCTTCGGAACTGATTTATGACGATTTTGAAAACATGCTTTTTGAAGGTCATGCGCTTGGCCATCATATTCTGGGAAACAAAAAATCGCTGAAATCTTTTACATCAACATCCGGTCGTTCATTTTTAGAACATTATTATACATCCGATAATATGATTTTTTTCTCCGTCTCAAGCACGGATTCCAAGACAGTGAGGCGAACGGCAGAAAAATATTTTTCAGACATTCCAAAATCCCATTCACTCACCAAAAGAGAAATACCAAAAGAGAGCCTGCCGCCCTTCCAGAGCATCAAAAAACGAAAAACACATTTATCGCACGTAATTATAGGAAACAGAGCCTGCAATATGTATGAAGAGAAGAAATATCCCCTGCTTTTGCTTAATAACATTCTCGGAGGACCAGGTATGAACAGCCGCCTGAACATAAGTTTGCGTGAAAAAAGAGGACTTGTTTATACGATAGAATCAAACATTACTTCTTACACGGATACAGGCGTTTTCTGTATCTATTTCGGTATTGACCATAAAAACTGCGAACAAGCTATTGAGATTGTTAATAAGGAACTATATAATATTTGCAATAAGAAATTAACCGAAACTCAACTGAACAGAGCGAAAAAACAGGCAATCGGTCAGACAGGCGTTGCTACCGACAATAAGGAAAGCATGTCGCTAGGGCTTGGAAAAGCGTTTCTACATTTCAACCGCTACCAGCTTCCCGAAGAAACTTTCCGAAAAATCAAAGCAATCACATCACAACAAATAATTGAAATTGCAAACGAAATATTAATTCCGGATAAATTGTCCTTGCTTATTTTCGAATAAGCAATTCTTTAATAAACAACTCTTCGGCAGAAAGAACCCAATGCCTGAAACTTTCAATATCAAAAGAAGGCCTTTCATGAATATAGTTTAATAAAATGCTCAAATCAAAACTGTCGCCCGCCACTCCACCGTTTATCGACAAAGCGTCTGCCGCATTTATTTCCTGTTCCAAATGGGAGGGTATCAACATCAACGCCTTGTTCATAAAAAGCGCCTCGCATACCGATTCAAAACCGGCTGTTGTGATATATCCCTTACAACCGGACATGTATGTCAGGAATTTTTTGTCATTAATCCGGTGCAGGGTCAAGTTTTCATCTACGACCAATTCATCTTCAACATCTTTTTTGTCCCAAAAGAAATGCAACTTAACTTCCGGATTCTCTTCATGCCACTTCCGGACTTCGTTGAAATAACCGGTATTAAGCATGTAACCCAATACATAATCACCATCAAATGGCTGCAATTCAAGAACCTCTGCTCTTAATAACGGCGGCATGACAACCAATTTTTCCCGCAAACACTCCTTCATCGGATAAAACGACAATGCTAAAATTTTCGTAGCGCTTATACTCGTTAATAACGCATGCAGCCTCAATATCATCATATTTTGAGAATCTTCTTTTCCAAACCGGTAATCGGGATGTTTAAGCATAAATTGATGACCTGTGCAAATCAACGGAATATCTATTTTATACCGCAAAAATGTTAATCCCGGCAATAATTCGTAAAAATTAACGACAACATCCGGCGCTCCGGATTTTACATATTTGTAAATCATTTCAATGCTTTTCCCGTATTTCCTTATTTTTACGATATTTACATTGAACAGAAATGTCCTCAGCATGTCGATATGTTTCCCGTCTTTTTTGAAAACAAAAGATGGTGCATCGTATACGCGAACAGGCGTACCTATCCTTTCTTTAAAAAAATTCGGCACATCACGCGAATCACTCTTGCCGACAAGCGTTTCTACTATCTCATGACCGTGACGCCTCAGCATCTCAGCCAATGATATAGCTTGTGTCAGATGACCTCTCCCTTCTCCCTGTACTATAAATAGAAATTTCATATGCCTTACTTTAGACGTAATACTTTCGAATAACTCTCAACTGCAAATGCAAAGATACCATAAAATCCTCAATTATACACACACGGATAAAAATAATAACTGTATATCAGTCGAAATATTTCATCGTGAATTTCCAAAAGATATATCTTCCATCCAAAAGCTATTGCCTCCGGCCAGAATCAACAATTTTTGGAGGACTTTAATAACCTGAGTTTTGGATAAGAAAAGAGGTAAAAAAGTTGTAAGTATCACATAATTTTTGTATATTTGGAGTTGAAATTCAATAAATTACATTGAAATTATGAGCATACTTACAACAGAC
>JAITJX010000017.1 GCA_031278765.1 Tannerella sp.
GTTCGCTGGGAAACTACGATTCTATGGCGATATTCGGCAAAATCCTGATGACAATCCTGATGATTACCGGACGCTTGGAAATATATGGTCTGATATTGTTCTTCTATATAAGAAAATAAAAAACTGAAAACTTGGCTGCCGTATGCAATATTCAATTCATTTACAGAAGACTGTATGTTCCGGCAATAGAAAGTTTATGGAGACGCCATTAATTTTGATTTTTGCCTGTTTACGGTTTTTTTAACGATTTGCATCGACATATTTACTGAAAATACTTGTTTTTTGACAAAAAATTAACCTGTATTAATGCCTGAAAAACAACACAATGAAAAATATTTAATAAAAAATTTGGCGGTTTGTGAAAAAAGTTTACTACATTTGTTCCCGAAAAAGTAAAATGAATGTTCAATGTAATTTAAAATGAAACGATTTTTTTCGCATAATTTACGACTAAACCAAAATTTTAATTGGTTTGGCACGGTTTTTGCGAAAACTACAGAAAACTCGCATAAATTTATAATACAGAACTTAGAGAGAGAGAGAGAGAGACAGAGAGAGAGAGTTACGATATATAAGTATTGCGCCACCAATTTTCAATTTTCATATTTTTATTATAGAAAATTTCTCTGGAAATTGTTTTTCCGGACAAATATTAATTTCCCGAATATTAATCTTTAATTCCATTAAAGCGATGAAACTTATGTATAATACTTCATGACAAATGCTCGCAAAGTTCTTTAGAAGAACTGCATGACGCACTATGAGACACAAAACAAATCTCATGGACATAAAAGGCGCTATGAAAAAATATAGTGTCAGTTACCTGCTATTAAAATGAACGAAAAGCGTTCATTAAATTAAAAAACAAAATTATTAAATTAAAACTCAATTAAATGTTAGTTATGAAATTATAAAATATTATAAATTGTAAAAAGATGAATAAAAAAATATTTATGGAAAAAGAAACTCTGCGGAGAATGATAATTACCGTATGTGTTTTATGTTGTACGTTTTCGCTATACTCGCAAAGAACAATTACCGGTATAGTGACGGATGTAAACGACGAACCGCTATCCGGTGTAAGTGTATCTGTTAAAGGAACATCGACAGGAACAGTTACAGCCAAGAATGGGACATATCGCCTGGATATACAAGAAAACGCAACACTTGTGATTTCGTATATTGGCTATGTTACTCAGGAAATAACCGTAACAACCCAAACTGCTATTTCTGTTGTATTACAGGAAGATTTCCAAAATTTAGACGAAGTGGTAGTAATCGGATATGGCGTGCAAAGAAAAGTAAGTTTAACGGGTGCGGTTGCAACCATCAATGCTAATGAGATACAGGAAATTCCTGCTTCTAATCTCTCAAACGCCTTGAGCGGCAGATTGAACGGCGTGACTGTCACTCAAAGTATGGGTGGACGTCCCGGCAACAGTTCGACCATCGCCATCCGCGCCAAAGGAAGCTGGAACAATACTGACCCCTTGTACGTCATCGACGGCATAGTCAGAGATAAATTCGCTTTTGATGGTCTGGACGCTAACGATATCGAAAACCTTTCGGTATTAAAAGATGGCGCTTCGGCGGCTATTTACGGCTCTCGTTCTGCTAATGGAGTTATTTTGGTCACAACTAAAAAAGGCAACATCGGAAAACCGGTAATATCCTATACCGGAACTATTGGAATTTCGGATGCAACCAAGATTCCGGTAACAGAAAATGCTTACGAACATTCTGTTTTTATCAACGACGCATTAGCTGTGCAGAAGGTCGCCACTACTGATTTTCGATATTTCACGGAGAGCGAACTCGAATATTTGAAAACACACAGCTATAGCTGGATGAAAATTGGATGGAAAGAACCGGTGTTGAGCCGTCATTCAATAAATGTGAATGGAGGAAGCGACCGTGTACGTTATTTCATTGGAGGTTCTTACTATTATGAAACAGGGTCGTTCGATAATATGAAGTTTACCAAATACAATCTCAGGGGAAATATTGAAGCGAATATTACCAAAAACCTGGTAGCTTCGCTGAATTTGAATACGGATATACGCAACGACCGTAAACCTTTCTGGAATAACGATTATGATAGCGACAATCTGTACGATCTGTTTGGAAGTCTTTTACAGTTTGCCTCTCCATACATTCCTCCGTATACTTCGGACGGCAAACCGGTCGGTAATTACATCTCCAACCATTCACTCGAGCTTACCAGAGACGGTTATAACAACAGGAAATATTCTAACTATGAGGCGAATATTTCGTTGGAATACAAAGTTTCCCAGATACAGGGGTTGAGTTTGAAATTGCTTTACAATACTTACAACAGGCATCAATTCACCAAACATTTCACTCGTCCGTTTACGGTGTATGTGCTTCAGACAGAAGGTGAACACAATCACATCATTATACCTGACGAAATTGCGAGTACAAAGCAACTCAACGCCCGCGACTGGATTAACGAAAGATACGATACCGGAAACAGCTATCAACTGAACGGGTTCGTCACCTATAATCGCGATTTCGGGAAACATACGGTGGGCGCTTTATTCGTTTACGAACAGGCGGAAGGATTTACCGACTGGTTTCGCGCTCAACGCAATTTTTACATTTCCGAGGCTGTCGACCAACTGTTTGCAGGAAGTTCGGACGCCAATGATTCCACCGTCGATGGCAGCGGTTCGGAAGATGGACGTATTTCTTATGTAGGTCGAATTAATTATGGATACGCCGACAAATATTTGGTAGACGCATCTTTTCGTTATGACGGTTCTGTTAGATTTGCTCCGGCACAACGCTGGGGATTCTTTCCCTCGCTGTCTGCCGCCTGGCGCATATCGGAAGAAGAGTTTTTTAAAAATCATGTACAGGCAGTGAATCAGCTTAAACTCCGAGGCTCTGTAGCTCTGTTGGGAAACGACCTTGTCGGCGGATGGCAATGGTTGCAACTCTATACGTTTACTTCCGGCGCTCAATACGGGTCTACGATGAAAGGGATTCAAGCCGATGTAGTGCCCAATCCGTATATTACCTGGGAAAAGTCGTTAAGTTACAATGGAGGGATAGACGCCGAATTTTTAAATAACAAACTGACAGTCGCTTTAGACGCATTCTACAAACACACTTACGATGTGTTAGGAAGCCGTATTTCCAGTCTGCCATCATCATTCGGCGCCAATATGCCGAATGAAAATTATGGAGTAGTAGACTCTAAAGGATTTGAAATACAGTTAGGTTATATGGATCATATCGGAAAAGATTTCACTTATTACGCAAGAGGCAATTTTGCTTACGCCACAAACAAATTAATCAAAAGAGATGAAGCAGAAAACATCCGTCCATATCAATCGCAACTTGGGTTGAACACCGACCGGGCAATGGGCTATGTTTATACCGATATTATCCGTACACAAGCAGATTTGGACGCTTTACCGGAAGGCTATACCATTTTCGGAGCTAATCCGGAATTAGGGATGATGAATTATGAAGACATACGTGGAGCTAATTCGGACGAACCGGATGGCAAAATAGACAGTAACGACCAGACATGGCTTTTAAAACATATTACTCCTCCCGTCACTTATGGCTTTGCTTTAGGCGCTAACTGGAAAGGGATAGCCTTAGATTTATTTTTTCAGGGAATTGCCGGAAATCAGCTCTTTTTACAACCCAGAGGCACTGGAACCGACCAGTCTATGGTAAATTTTGCAATATGGAACAACCATTGGACGCCGGACAATATTGATGCGCAATATCCCCGCGCAGCAAATCACCAGTTGCAAAACAATTCTACTTTTATGAGGAGAAACGGCTCTTTCTTGAGGTTGAAAAATATAGCTCTGTCGTATACGGTTCCTAAATCCGTTTTAGCCAAATTAGGAATTTCGCAATTGAAACTGTTCCTGACGGGAACAAATCTGTTTTTGATAGAAGACCATGTAAAACATTTTGACCCGGAAATCGGTAACGATTCAAATAATTTCAGATTTTATCCTATCATGAAGAACTATTCATTCGGAATAAATCTTAGTTTTTAATCAATTTAAAAAGTAAAACAATGAACAAAAATATTAAAAATATCATTATTCCCGGCATTATGATGACGTTTATAAGTATCAGCTGTGCCGACGTGTTAGACAAAAACAACTTGTCTGCCGTCACCGAATATGACGTCTGGAACGACGGATCATACGCAAAAGCTTTTCTGGACAAACTGTGCAGGGATAATCTGCCGGCATGGGATTCAGGGATTTCAGGCAACTCGGACGAATCAGAAGGTGGAACTTCCATTATGTATGGACAATTGACGACGTCTTCTATCAACTACTGGCCCTACGACCAAATCCGGAATATCAACATTTTGCTATCCAGCATGGACAAAGGAAGCATTGACCCGGAAACGCAAGCGAGCTTGAAAGCTCAAGCTTTAACGTTGCGTGCATGGCGCTATTTCGGTATGGTACAACGGTATGGCGGCGTTCCGATGATTATGGAGCCACAAGATATTAACAGCGACCTGTATGTGACCCGTGCCAAGACGTCTGAATGTATCCGTTTGATAGTTAAAGATCTTGATGAAGCTGCGGACGTTTTGCCATGGAAATGGACGGGCGAAGATGCAGGGAGAATTACTAAAGCTGCCGCAATAGCTCTAAAAGCGCGTGTTCTGCTTTATTGGGCAAGTCCTCAGTTCAATCCCGAAAGCAATCCGGAACGTTGGAATGAAGCATACGTCGCCAATAAATTTGCAAAAGAAGAATTGGAAAAAAACGGTTACGGTCTCTATGAAGATTTTGAACAACTTTGGTTCGAAGAAATGAATAAAGAAGTTGTGTTTGTCCAACGGTATCAGGATCCGGGACGAAATCATAACTGGGATTCGGGAACACGTCCATACGAACCGGGTGTCAGCTATGCGACAGGACATCACCCTACTGTGGAATTAGTGGAATCGTTCCCTATGAAAGACGGCAGTCCTATAACCGAATCGCCGGATTACGACCCTGCTAAATACTGGCTTAACAGAGACCCCCGTTTTGCCCAGACCGTTGCCTATAACAGCTGCGTCTGGGAACTCCCCAATGCATCCGGAACACGGACGCTCGATAAAGTCCGGCTTTGGACTTTCAGTGGATACGAAGCAAACGGACCAACGCCAACCGGTTTTTATTTTCGAAAAGCCTGTAATCCAAGTTACGGAGCATACGAAATCTTTAGAAGCAGTACCGACTGGATTGAAATCCGTTACGCCGAAGTGATGCTGAATTATGCCGAATGCGCCGCTGAAGTCGGGCAACTCAACGAAGCTTACGAAATGCTGAAACAAATCCGGCAACGAGCCGGTATCCTTTCCGGCGACAATAATTTGTACGGACTGAAAGCCGGTATGACGCAAGTTGAAATGATTAAAGCTATTATTCTGGAACGTAAAGTGGAGTTTGCCGCTGAAGGAAAACGCTATTGGGATCTGCGCCGCCGAAGACTGTTTGCAGACGAATTAAACGGAAAAAAACGTCATAGAGTATACTCTACACTGCTTATTCCTCAGGATGAGTTCTTGAACGTTAAGGATAATGTTGACTGGAATCAGGATTATTTCACTTATTTCGAGGATACAATTGACGAAATTGATAAAACAAATGCTATTAATTTCAGAGATAACTACTATTTTTACGCTATCCCAAACACGCATATAGAACGAAATTCTAAACTGGAACAAACGCAAGGATGGGATGATGGAACATTTAATCCTCTGGAATAGGGTGTTTTATTAAAAATCTATCTATGCTCAAAAGAAAAAGTATGCCAAAAATCCGGCTCGAAAGATCTGGGGGAACGAAACTTCCGTTCTCCCAGAATTTCGAGCATACACGAGTGCATACTGCCCACGGGAATAGCGCCTCAAAAAAAGATTTAGCCAAAATTTGTGCAATCTTAATAAAAAAACATACCTTTGCATTTTCTTTTTGAGCATAATTGCAAAGAGTACAGCATATATCCTGTGCACTTTGCGGCAAAAAAGCACAGTATGAATAATATAATAAAAAAATAATGAAAAAGTATTTGATTTTATGTTTCTTTTGGTGCGGCGGCGTGATGAATACCTTTGCGCAGACCACTGCATACCAATCCGATTTTACCAAAGGAAAAACCGGAGCATTGCC
>JAITJX010000160.1 GCA_031278765.1 Tannerella sp.
AAACAAAACCCGCAAAGAGTTAGAACAGCAAATTACAGATGCCAATACGGAAACGTATCCAAGTCCCGACCAGGTTGCTAAAATCCTGGATGTGGATAAGTCCACACTATGGAGATGGAGGAGAAATGGGTATTTAATCCCGATTGAAATAGGCGGGAAACGCCGGTATCGTATGTCGGACGTGAAAAAGATTCTGGAGGGCTGAAGATGGAAGTAAAAGAAAAAGCGGCCATTACAGCCGCAATTCCTGAACAACAAGGGCGAAGATAAGCATTTTGTATCACACAGTACCAAACTGTTTATCAATCTTTCAAAGAACGCCCGAAAACTATGTTACAGGTATCTATCGAAACCGGAATACTGCGGGCGAATATTTGCCGGTACATTGCCGAGATGGAGGGAAAGGGATATATTCGGGTAATCCGCAAGGGATATTGTCCTTATACTCAATCCCGAGCGGGATTTTATTCTACCGATGAGGCTTTATTCACAAAGCCCTATGATGGACAATTGACCTTATTCGACAATGGCATTTAATTATAAGAACTTAAGTTTTGACATGAGACGGATAACGCCCAAATCAATTATGGACGAGGCGGAACGATTGACAACTCAACCTGAATTCAAAAGCAAGGGCGAAATCCTGAAATCACTTATTGAACAGTGTACAAGGGTAGATTTTACGGCAAAGTTGTATCCGAACATTTCAACGGAAGAACGCGCCGAACTCAAAGTGAAGCGTACCGAAATGAAAGTACTTATCATTGATGAAATCTTACAACGGGCGCAGGCTAATAATTGGGCTTTATGTAAGCAGGGCGGATTTTGCTATCTCTACAATGGGGCGTATTGGGAAACATTGACAGAGGACGATGTAAAAACAATTCCTTTTTTCTGCACATTTGCAACCGCCGGAATTTGCACCGAATAAGGTTTTAATCAACTTGCAGAATGGAACATTTGAAGTAACAACAGAGCGGCAGGAATTGCGCCCGTTCAATAGCGCTGATATTCAAAAATATGCAGGATACTTGTTTATCCGGCACGGAAGCGGATTGAAATTTGAAAAATGCCTTATTCTTTATGGAAACGGTGCAAATGAATAGCGAATAAGCTTTTGAACTATGCTAACGAAATCAGCAGAGAAATGAATAATTGCACCGCAAAATTATTGACGGCGAACTTGCTTCGCAGTCGGTTTTCTTAATCACACCTCGTATAGATTCTATGCTCCGGGATATCCATCCACCCACGTTGGAAGGGTAGTAAGCATAGAGGTTTCCCCAACTCCGCTCCCAGATATCCTCCTTGGGGCGCGTTTGACCGTTCGGGTTGCCGGTTTGCTGCGATTTCGCAGCCGAGCGGCTGCAAGTTCGCAGCCGAGCGACTGCACTTTCGCAGCAAATAGATTCCTTTTCTTCCTCATACCAGGAGAAGTCAAATTTACATTCAACCATTCCGTTTTCAATATCCCATTCACACGTTCGGCTATTGCATTTTTCTCGGGGATTTCCCCCTTCAGTCATGCTTATGCTACCCCTGTCCGAGCAATCTTTGCGTGTTTCACGAACTATACGCAAAACTTCATTTTCCTCCACGCCTTGATTGACGCGATAATGACTTCGTTCATCTGCTTGCTTTTTGACAATGCAAAAGTAGCTTTTTTGCTTTGCTCTTTTGCTTGATCATGCCGGCGAACCCAACTGACCACTGTATCACGATTCACGCCAAACCTGCGAGCTATCATCAATACAGTTTCCTGACTGTCGTAATATGAAGCCAATACTTTTTCAATGACATTTCCGGCAATAAAGCGGTCGGATGTTTCATAACCTCCCGCAAGCGGATTGTAATAAATGTACCCGTGCAGTTCTTCAATCATTTCTTCCGCGCTCTTTTCCGGAAAAAGTGAAAGCATGTATTCCGTGTTGACTTCTCCAAAGAAGTTGAGCGAAGCGGACAGGGCTTCAATGGAAGTATGTTCGAGAGACAGTATTTCCCGTCCGCCGGTATCCATTTTGATAAGGTCAAGGTTCTTTTTATCGTTCAGGTTTCCATAGCGTTTGACGAAAGCGTTTGACGAAGGTGTCGTAATGGATATTGAGCGACTGTCGCAGGTCCGCGTTTTCTTTCTGTTCTTTTGCTTCGTAATTATACAAGGAATGGTACGTATCGCGAATTTCAATATAGAGTTTTGCTTTTTGTGTTTGTATGTGGTTTAATTCCAGTGATTTGAAAACAGCGTCGTCGCGGTAGCGTTCCTGAAAAAAGCCAATTTGTCCGTTTTGCTCCGTTACCAGTGAGCCTTGTTTGTGGTGTTCTTGCAAGATACCGGAATATGGACGCGGTTCTTGCAACTCGCGCCGTTGCCTGTCCAATTCTTCTTTCCGTGCGTCAAAAACGGGATAACCGAAATTTGTCTGTTTATTACCGGCAACTTCCTGTTTCTTTTCTGTTTTGGGTGTTTCCAGTGCATCGGCAATCGCAACGCGCTGTCCCGCTCTGACTAACTGCGGTAAATGTGTATCCAAAGCATTGTAAGGAAAACCCGTTTCATCCGTTCCGTTCGTTCTGACAAGAGTCGTGCCGAGTATTTGTGTTGCACGTTTTGCGTCTTTGCCAAAGGCTTTATAGTTATTGTCCTCGCGCAAAAGCAACAGCGCATCGGGATGTTTTTCCTTGAGGTTTTGATACTGTGTCAGTGTGGTTTCATCGGGCTGTGGTGTTGCCGGCGCATCTTCTTTTGGTTTAGTATTTGTCTGTTGCGAAAACAGGTTGAGCTGTACGGGTTGTCCCTGTTTCGGTACGGGTTTCCTTTTCCCCCGTTTTTGAGTGTTCAACTGTTTGCGTTCTTCTTCGGAAAAACCGAAAAGGTCGTACAGCGACATGACAGGTTGCCGGCCGGCAGGAGGTTCGGGCGGTTGCGGTTTTACTTCCGGTTGTACCTGTGGCTTATTTTTAATGGCAGTATCTTCCTTATCGAAAGGAGTACTCCAAAATTTCTTTGCACCGGGGAACCAGTCATCCTCAACGGCTTGCCAAAATGGGTCGAGGTCATCGGGATAGACTTTTTCTTCCCTGTCGAGTTCGGATGTGCTTTTCCTTGTACGGGATTCTTCGAGGTCGCCCTCTGAAAAGAGGACGTTAAAGCCAGGCGGGTTTTCCTCCCAATCAAGCATTGCCGTACTTTTCCTTTCCGGTTCAAAAATTTCCTGTACAGGCGGGTTTTGCTTTCCGTTGATATAAGGGCGGGCGGCGACAAATTCGTCCCACTTCCCCTTCTTGACAGCTTCGAGTGCCGCTTCTATTTCTTCCATGTCTTCGGGGGAGATATTTTCCGAATCCTCCGGCTGTGGAAGATGCCTGTTTGCCGGTTGTCTTTCCGCTTCGTCAGATTCGTCTATCATTGCGCCCATTTCCTGCCTGTCCCGTGCTGTGGGCTGATATAAGCGGTACGATTGAATGGAATTTCCTTCATACAGGTTTTTCAGGTTTTTAACAAAATCGGCGGAAAGCATCTCTTTCAAGTCGGCAGCCATGCCCTGAACCCCGCCTTCGTGGATAAAAAACCAGTCCCGGCTTGCCGTGCAGGTCTTTATCGACACTTGACTTGGTGTGTACCACACGGCTGAAAGCCTGAAAATAATTGTTGATGTTTATGCCGTTGGAAAGTGTCCGGCTTTTTAGAAATGCCTGTTCGTCAGCGGTCAGTGATGTTTTGTTGCTGTTCTTTTGCAGGATAACCAGGTCGCTGCCGACTTCCGTTCCGGCGTTGTCCGACATTAAATTGTTGGGCAGGCGGATTGCCGATACAAGGCTGGTGTTTTTCATTAACCACTCGCGTACCGGCTCGTTCTGCGGGCTGTTCATCACACCCTGCGAGGTTATGAAAGCCAGTATTCCTCCCTCTCGAAGCGTTTCCACGCCTTTGAGAAAAAAGTAGTTGTGAACTTTTTGTGTTGCCTGCCGTTTGGCAGGGTCGTTGCTTTTGGAAAACGACACATCGAAAACGGCAGTGTCGCCAAAGGGAATATTGGACGCAACCACATCAAAACGATTGTCCGGACGGTTTTCGATTTCTTCAAAGCCGCGAATGTGTACTTTGTCGTCAGGATGCAAATGTGAAAGAATTTTGCCTGTAAGCAGGTCTTTTTCAAAACAGACGGTTTTGTTCTGCTGAAAGGTATCCCGGAAAGCGTCGGCAAACGCGCCGTTTCCTGCCGATGGCTCAAGGAAATGGACAGGTTTTATGCCGCTTTCCTTCAATGCTTC
>JAITJX010000032.1 GCA_031278765.1 Tannerella sp.
ACCTGGTGGATTACAGTCCTTCTGTTCATCGGCACAATAGCCTTCTCGTACGCCGTTCAGAAGTTATACGATGAACCCGTCAGGGCATGGATATGGAAAAAGATTCAAGATTCAAGATTCAAGATTTAAAATTTAAGATTTAAGATTTAAGATTCAAAATTCAAAATTTAAGATTTAAGATTTAACGGTTAGTGGTTAACGGTTAGTGGTTAGTGGTTATTTGAGAATTGATAATTTCACATGTCTGTCATTGCAAACGAACGCCACGTCATTGCGAACCCGCAGGGTGAAGCAATCCAGAAAAAAATGTATGGGGCTGGATTGCTTCGTCGCATCCGCTCCTCGCAATGACGTGGACGCGAGAATAATTGACAATTGATAATTAACCACTAACCACTAACCGTTAACCGTTAAATCTTAAATCTTAAATCTTAAATCTTAAATTATTAAATTTCCAGATTGCTTCACTCTGTGGGTTCGCAATGACGGGGACGTGCAAATAATTATCATATATCAATTTTTTTTGACATAACAATTATGTTTCGTACTTTTGCAAACGAAAATGACAAAGCAGTTTTATAATTTATGGCAAACAACAATCAGAATAGACCGAGAACGCAAAATGTGCTTGAAGCGCTTTTTATGAGTGCAATGAACAAACTTGAAAACGTTGGGAAACAACTCAATGTGCTCAAAGTGCAACTTGACCTGAACATCGGAGAAGTGCAACTTTATGACGACAGGGAAACGCTGCTCGAAAAAAATATTATTTTCGACTGGACCAATCTGCCGGTAAAAGATTTGCATCAGTGCAAACAGCAAACCAATTCCATCCGTGTTGCTCTCATTGACCTCAAACGCAGAAATTTCTTTGAAAATCCTGTGATAATCAAACCCTTCTCCGTCATATTCGCCGACGATAATTTTGTGGAAATAGAAAAAATCTTCACTCTCGCAGATAACGAGTATGTCTCCGAAGGGAGGCTGATGAAAAATATGGAGCAAGATTTGCAAAATTTTTATAAAAAACTTTTTGCGGATGCAAAATAATTACTATATTTGCATCGCTAAAAGAATTGTTTTAGATAGAATTTTTTTTGTAAAATGTTGATAGTTGGGGATAAAATTATAGAGACCTTGCCGAAATGGCTCAGTTGGTAGAGCAATTCATTCGTAATGAATAGGTCGCCGGTTCGAGTCCGGCTTTCGGCTCGCGGACACGCGAAATTTTCATCGTTTCACTGATATAATGGAATATATGATTATAGCATTTAGTATTAATGTATGTGGGTACAATAAAAAAAAGAACAAAGATCGGGTACAATGATAAAAGGAAGACAACAAAGAGATAGAAATATGAAAAAATCAGATTGTTTTTGCAATGGCGAAAAAAGAAATTTTTATGACGACAAAGAAAAATGAGAATGAGAAGCAACGATGGGATGGAGAAAAATAAAATTTGTAATCCAAAGTTGCGGTTTTGTACTAAAAAGCGAGGTTTTGGATAAAAAAACAGAAATGTTGAAAAAAAAATGCAATTTTCGGGTGACAGGATAGAAAATTGTGTGTATTTTTGTACCGATGTATTATAGTCCGTAAGTGGAAGGTAATTATTGTAAAGAAAAGAAACAGAAAATATTATATAAAAAAAAATTTTATTATTAATTTAAATTAAAAAGATTATGAACAAAAAGATTTTTACTTTATTAGCGTGCGTGTTTGTGCTGTTTTCGACGGCATTTACCGCAAATGCTATAATCATCGGAGGCAATCTGTCGACCGGTGATACGGTGAGAGCGCTTCCAGATGGTGCAAGCACAGGCATGTACCATATCCGGATAGACTCAATCTATGTCGGCACGTCGTTCTCAGATGTGACGCCGTCGAACACAGGATATATACCTGCTTTTGGCACGGGTATTGATTTGCAGAGTCTGAGTTTCTTCGATTTAGGAAGAGACGCCAACGGCAATTCCCTTTATAATGAGGGTGATACGCTTGTGCTGGCAGTTACCGATGTGGGCAGAATAGTGCCGGTCAGTATTACCCACATGAGAAAGGAATCACAGATCAACCACATAGATTTGCAATCTACGCTGTGGTGTACGGAGGTTCAGAAGGCGAAAGATGTTAAGGACGGTTTCTTAGGTCAATATCCGCTCTTCTTTTTCACAAATAAGGTATTTAATGTTTCGCTGGATTTTAACAAAGACAATTATATAACCCCAGCCACCGATGGTAAAGGATGGATGTATTCAATAAATGCCAGCAAACTGAACTATTCGCAACCTTTGTTTAACAGAGCTAAGGACGACCCGGAAACCTCTGAGGATGAAAGCATAACAACGGCTTATGTTTTGACGGCAACGCCAAAGAGCAGCACTCAGACTACTTATATCGCAGCAACCCCTGCGCTTATCAACAATGTTGTTTATCGTCAAGACGTGGAGCTTATGTTGAAGTTTACAATTGTTGAGGCGGCTCCTTTTGTATTGGACGCCGACGCTTTCAATACGGTTTTCGGCAACGCGCCGGGCGGATCGGAGGTGAAACTTACATTTGATCGGAATTTTTCTGATAATCCGTTTGGTAAAAAATTGGTTGCATCTACGGCGTATAATTCCGGTTATCTTACGATCCGCACCTCGGATGACAATAACCTTATTTACAATCTGTTAGAAGTTCCCGAAGCTACGGCTAAAGCAGCGGGCGGTTTATATGCCAATACAAGCAGTCAAAAATATATTAAACTGCACAATGATGGACTGCAGGGAAAAGACAATAGCGAGGCCGGTAAAGGAGATAAAGACTATACGAAATATAATTCGGATTATCGTTTTGTTTATTTCCCCTCAAAAGACAGTTTGGTGATAAATGCTTATCAGGTTTATCATTACAACAATGAAGGCGTTACGGATGGTATCAAGTATGATCCGGGCGAATATATACAGGATGATCTTACCAGTGGAAATCCTCCCATTTATTACGGTTTATATAACGAAACGATTCATAACCATTTGATAGTACGTGCACAGGATTTGACCGGCGGGAATTCCCAATTTATTATGACCGTTGCAAACGGCCCTTCCAATGTTCATATGTCTTTCGGTGGGCTCGCTTGCGTAGAAGCGCTTGAAAATTTGTTAGATATTAAAGAGGGCGTTTATACCATTTGGGATAACAGAGGACGCATATTGGGAATAAGAATTTACGGCGGTTCTCTTGCACCGCAATGGCTGGAGCTTGAAGAAGGCGAATGTCCGGACAGAATACCCGCCTATCAATGGGTTGTTGAGAGAAACGGAGATCTTAGTCAAACCCGAAGGGTAAATATAACCAACCGCGAGTTCGGCAATCTTTACTTTGAAAATGAGGGAAGAAGCCTTGTAAGATTGGAGAATGTAAAAATTTATAAGGATGAAACAAGAAGAATTTTTGCAGGACAAAGTCAATTTTTATACCCGGGTTTGACCGGATTAACTGACTATGAAACCATCACTTACGGCTGGGTTACAGGAAAAGTTCTTGGTACTAAAGGAGTGATCGACTGTACGCTAAAATCGGAAAGCGGCTTCAGGCCGGTGCCTGTAGAATATACTTCAGATCCCCATTTGGGTTATAAATGGTTTAAGGTGGAAACAGACGAGAACAGCGTTAATTACGGCAGATCGGATAACTGGGTAGAAAACGGTCAACCCTGGTTGGGAATGGATCACAATGCTTTTTCATTCAATTATCTGCACAACTATAGCGATAAATATTATATTAACCATAAGAGCAGTTATACGGATACCGTATTGCACGTAGGACTCGGAAGAGAAGCTTTCCGCTTGATGGCAGGTACGGCTATCCGTCTAAATAAATATCAGGAAGAAGCGTTTGGTTATCCGTTGAGAGACACAACTTATAGCTCTAACCCTGATCAAAGGATAGCCGGGTTGTCGCGCTATTATTATGAATTGAAAGTAGCGGATTTCTACAGTTACCGAGACGGTTTGGCAGAACAGTATGTCGTATTGAAAGGCGCCAACAAGGATCAGTTGGACATCAGGAATGCCCTGATGTACGGGTTTGTAGACACGTACAGAGATAAAGATCCGTTTGAATATACCAATATATATCTTCGTGAAGCATACTTTTTGCCGCAAGATGAGAAGAAAACGAATGAAGAAAGAGATCCGAGATATCCTAACGAGAGGGTCTATTATGCGATCTTGGATCGCATTAAGGCACAGCAATTTCCTCGACTCAAGGAAATGGGTTTCGAAATAACCGATACTTTAAGACCGAGCGGCGGTCCCGACCAATCGTCTTACTATGGTTTGATAACATGGAAAGTGGATGATACCGACGGCTTTATTAGAGCGCATGGCAAGACAGGTACCGCAGTGCGCGCGTCAACATTTGCACTGGAGAACAACAACTATGAACTCTACAGAAGGTTGAACAGCGTAAGAGACGACGGCGCAGTTCTTAAGACGGGAGTGGACACTTTGGACGCCCCGAAGGTGTTAAGGATTTACCAGCAACTCAACAAAAAGAAATTCTTCCACGAAGACGCCCTGTCGAAGGTCAGCTACAACCTTAAAGGAATCAATTACCTGGCAGTGTCCAACTACTCAGAAGATGAGGTTGCTGCGGACGGACTTAAGAAATATAACTACAACCTGTTTATTGATACCGCATACATCAATCGCGGCACCGGTCTTATCAAACCGCAATACATGATTGCTGTGGGAGTTAAAGTGGTAGCTGACTCTACGTATCAAGTTAGAGAAGATAATTGCTGTGAGATGACGTACAGAGATGTAGTGATTCCGGGATATACCTACGGACGTTACCTGGTCAATGCAACGGATTCCGCGCGCGGACTTGGCAGTAACGGCAAGACCCAGATTAAAAATCAGGATTACATCTACAATGGCACCCACGACAGATTGGTATTCGTACCGGCCATTCACGATTATAAAAACGACCGTCTGTACATATTGAGCGAAGTGCACAGACAGCTTGGAAGCTTGAATGATTATACATTCCTTGACAACGAGGGTAAACTTCGTTACAATATAGACGTATTGAAAGCCTACTCCGATAAAGGCCGCTTGAAGGAAAGAACGCTTGTACAAAAGCTTTCGGATGATTCCAGTCCCGCTGCTTACTATGATTTCGGCCATTGGGAAAACAATCACAACGACGTAACGTTCTCGTTGCGCTTTGTCACCAATGAGGCTAAAAACGCCAACCCCGCCACAGGCGAGGATTACGTCACCAACGACCTCAAGCAGTTCTATATCGAATCCGAAGCAAAGGATCGCACGCCTTACGGAAACAAGAAAATCGGCGATGTACAGGGCGGATGGATTCAGTTAAACAACGATATTCCCGTATTGAGTCGCGGACAATATGAAGACGCCATCGGTCAGAGCGATGTATTCAACGTAGAAAAACCAACGCCGGAGAACAGTACGCCCGAAAGCGCTGTTTTGAACGACAAGGTTTCGACCGTTGGAATAGAAGTGATTGCAGGAACGGGAGAAATCTCCATCCTGAATGCAAGCAGTAAAAATGTAACGGTATCCAACTTGTTGGGGCAAACGATTGCCAAAACGGTATTGTCGAGCGATAATGTCACCATCAAAGCCCCCAAAGGCATTGCGATTGTGAAAATAGATGGTGAAAAAACCGTTAAAGCTGTGGTTAAATAAATAATGTTTCAATAAAATTCTTTTCCCGTAAGACACATTCCCTGTTTGCAGGGAATGTGTTAGGGAGAAAGAAGAAAAGAAAAAGGAAAATTATTAATAAAAAAAATATATATGATTATGAACAAAAAAATTTTCACTCTGTTAATGGGAGTCATCATAGCGTTTGGCTCTGCGTTTACGGTGAGCGCTCAGACGCCAACTGTGCACAACAAGTTGGGTATTCCTGTTGCTTTTGCCGATAATTTACGGACAGACATTGTTAAGGATGATTTCAGTCCCAGTTCTACTTCCGGTAATAAATATGTGATACGCCTTACCGGCCTGGCAAATCCTACACAGGACTTTCAGCCCCTCAGTAATATATTCGGCGATTTCTCTCAGGACTATGTACTGTTTGTGGATTCTGTGGGACAGCTTCGCTTGGATACATTAGGCAATTTGGATTCCGAAAAGTATGATTTTCGTTTCAACGGATCTTCCAAATTTGCAGCATTACGTCGCGCTTCATGGTGCATAAATTATAGAACAGACGGCCCTGCTTCGCTTTTTTCCAATGTGGTTTTCAATTTCACAAATATGGAATCCGGCTGGGACATTCAATCTCCGGGCTCTGGCGTGTCTGGATGGGAAGCCGATCCGAAAGGTTTCGGGAGAAGGATCTATAAACCGGCAAGCGGAGGTTTGGACCTCAGCAATACGAATCTGGTCCTCCATAGTTGGCATTTTTCTCAGACATTGGGTATATCCAATCAGCCACTTCAAGAAAAGATGCCTCTTTATACACACGTATCAGAGGAGAATGTAGCGGTGCTGACCATTGACGCCCCCTATATAACGCCTACAAAAGACGGAAAAGGCGGTTGGATTGTAACGGTAAGAGAAGTTTTTGCAGACGACCTTATTGCCGATTTCCAAGGAAATGTACGGGAAGGCGCGAATGGAGTATCCAATGTCTTACTTTTCTCTCTGGCAAAAATACAGAAATTTGTGTTGAACGCCGACGATTACAATGCGGTGGCAGACTCTATTGTCTTTGATCCCGATGCGATTGGTCAAACGGTTGCTAAGAATCCGTTTGTTAGAACTGGAGAGGGTATTCTCAAAGCTTTTGAAGTTAACGACTCGCTCTACCGTTATGGTTATCTGCAATTCCGGCAAAACGTGCCTGGTAAATCTGGATGGCTGGTTGTGGATACAGATTTCGTGAATTTCGGTAATAGTGAATATTTGAAATTCAAATTTGAAAGTTTTCGAAGAGATACTACTTTCGCTGCGAACAGTAAATGGGGAACAGAATATTATGCTTCAGGAAGAAAGCCGATAAAAGAACCGGTTTTGACTGAAATCGAAGAAGGTATATGGAATTCTTCTGTATATTGGAGATTGGACAGTCTTGTTTGGGCGGTAGTTAAGAACTTAACAGGTCTGGGATATATGGATGAGAGCTATATTAAAGATGACGGTAGTATTGATGTGAATAAGGCCTTTCTAAAGAGTGGTAAGGAAGATGTTTATAAAATTGTAGGAGGAACAAATTATAATGAAGCTAAGACCTTATGGGAAAGTATTGTTACCATAGGAATGGATCTTCGCACTGATTTTTCGCCTTTTAGTAATGGATTAACACTAAATAAGAGTGGTAATAATTGGACTACCATAGGGGGGCTTTTTAAAAATTCGGATACTATAAAAAGCAAAGGTTATCCTAAGGCAGGCGAACATTATGTAAGCGGACATAAAGATTATAATTATAAGACGGATTTATTTGCTGCTGCAGAAACTAAATACAAAGCCGACAGCGCCCTCTTCC
>JAITJX010000104.1 GCA_031278765.1 Tannerella sp.
CTTTTCGCAATCATATACTTTGCAATTATTTGACTAACAATGATATATCAATATTACTATTCGTTTAATTATCTCGTTTTCCCTTGTTTTTTGGATGATTTTGGCCAAGTTGGGTTAAGCGGTTAAAAATAAACAATTTGCATCAATTTTTGACAAAATATGGAACTAATAATGTGTAATGTATGCTTTAGATTATACTTTGGCAATCGGGATAATGGAATGTTATTGTTACTTCGCAAAATTACTCCTCCTTTCCCGATTGTCAAATTTTTACAGAATCATGTCTTTATATCACCATCCGAAATTACAATCCGAATATTTCCTTTATTTTATTCACGTAATCAAGTTTTTCCCAGGTAAAGAGTTCAACTTCGCAGACAACCGGTTCTTTGTAGCGTGATGTAAATATTTTTTTTACCAGTTTCGTCTTACGCCCTACATGTCCGTAAGACGCCGTTTCTGAATAGATCGGGTTACGAAGTTTCAAACGGTCTTCTATGGCTTTCGGGCGCATGTCGAACAATTCGCCGATTTTTTTCGCGATCTCTCCGTCACTGATTTTCACTTTTGAACGACCAAATGTATTTACAAAAATATTCATCGGTTTAGCAACTCCGATAGCATAAGAAACTTGGACAAGCGCTTCGTCCGCGATGCCAGCCGCAACAAGGTTTTTTGCAATGTGGCGTGCAGCATAAGCCGCTGACCTGTCCACTTTCGACGGGTCTTTGCCCGAAAAAGCTCCGCCGCCGTGAGCGCCTTTTCCACCGTAAGTATCAACGATTATTTTCCTGCCTGTCAAACCCGTATCTCCATGCGGTCCACCAATCACGAATTTGCCTGTCGGATTAATGAAATAATTGATGTTGTCGTCGAACAAAGCCTGTACGTTTGTAGGATATTGCGCTTTAACTCTCGGAATCAGAATTTTAATAATATCCTCCTTGATTTTTTGTTGCATTTGCACATCCGCCTGTTGTTGTGAAATGCCGTTTTCCGCCGAAACAAATTCGTCATGCTGCGTTGAAACGACTATCGTATCAATACGAAGCGGTATCCCATTGTCGTCATATTCTATTGTTACCTGACTTTTTGCATCGGGGCGCAAATAGGGCATTTTCTTAATCTCGTTTTTACGGATTCCAGCAAGTTCAAATAGCAGACTGTGAGCCAAGTCAAGTGCTAAAGGCATATAATTTTCCGTTTCGTTGGTGGCGTAACCGAACATCATGCCTTGATCGCCGGCGCCTTGTTCATAAGGGTCGCTTTTATCAACACCGCGGTTAATATCAGGACTTTGCTCGTGAATAGCAGAAAGTACGCCACATGATTTTGCTTCAAACTGATATTCGCTTTTCGTATAACCGATTCGTTCAATCACTTGCCTTGCCGTTTCCTGAACATCAACGTAGGCTTCCGATTTAACCTCGCCTGCCAATACTACTTGACCTGTTGTTACAAGCGTTTCACATGCTACTTTTGAATTTTTGTCGTGTGCCAAAAACTCGTCTAATAATGCGTCTGAAATCTGGTCGGCTATCTTGTCCGGATGTCCTTCCGAAACTGATTCCGATGTAAATAAATAACTCATTTTCTTAATAATTTATTAGATTAAACTTCTCTTTTTTATTAAAATAAATAAATTAACTAATGGAGGATTTTATATGCCGGAACGGAAAGAAAATGAAGCATTTTTCTATTTTAGCATTTTTTCTTGTGGTTGCAAGCAACACAAATCTGTCCACGTCAATTCGACGGCAAAGATAGGAATAAATTTTTAATTACAAAAAAATATTTTCTTTTTTTACAGTTTCATGTTAAAAAAACGTTGTTCATATTCATGTAACTTAAAATGTTATTGTTCCAAGCGGAAATTCCTCGCGGAAATTCCTCTCCCTCCCCCGTCATTGAGAAAACTCTCCAATCAAAAAGGAGAACGTTCCAAATGATCACCAACAACGGGCAGAAAATGAGCAAATCACTTGGCAATGTTATTACGCTTGAAGAATTTTTTACGGGTAATAATCCGTCCGCTATATATTATCTCAGTTATAACTTATCTCAGTTATAACGGATAATTTGCGATGGTAATAGGCGTCGACATGGTGCGGATGCCGATAGATGTTATCTTCATTCTTTCTTTCCATCTCATGTACCCGGATTGCTTCGTCGCTACGCTCCTCGCAATGGCCGGCAGTAAAGTTTTATATAATGTCCTGGCGAAATAAACCGGAGTTTCGAGTTTTTTTTAAAAAGATACTTTTTTTGCAGAAAATATGTTTATCTTTGCGGCAATGTAAAAATATATGACAAAGGAACAAACTTATTGTTAAGTATAAAAAAAATCGATGAAAAAAGACATTTTACACATCTGCTTTATCGCATTACTTTTTGTAATGGCGAACGCATTTCAAGCGAATGCCGACATAAAATTGCCGGCGATTTTCAGTGATAATATGGTATTGCAACAGCAGTCGCAAGTAGCCGTATGGGGCTGGACGAAAGCTAATACCGGCGTAAAAGTGACCGGTTCCTGGAACGGCAAGAGCTATTCCGCGCGGAGCGACGACAAAGGCTACTGGAAAGTAAAAATTCAAACGCCCACAGGCGGTTTCACTCCTTACACCCTGACGGTGAGCGACGGCAAAACGATAACCCTGAAAAATATCCTGATAGGGGAAGTCTGGGTATGTTCAGGACAATCCAATATGGAAATGCCGATGAAGGGGTATAATCAGCAGCCGATAGAAGGGGGGCCGGAAGCCATAGCCCATTCAAGCAATTCCGGAATCCGTTGTTTTACACTCAAGAAAGCCTCCAGAATAGCTCCGCAGGACGATTGCGCAGGTACGTGGGAAATTGCCAATCCTCAGACTGTTCCCAATTTCACGGCCACAGGCTATTATTTCGGGCGTTTAATCAATCAGGCATTGAACATTCCGGTAGGACTGATACATGTCAGTTGGGGAGGTTCCCGTATTGAAGCATGGATGACACCCGCAGCTCTGAAAGACATCCCCGAAAAACCCGTCCCGCAAACCGAAGCAGACATAAAAGTACAAAACGGAACGCCAACCGTACTGTACAACGGAATGTTGCATCCCATTGTCGGTTACGGTATCCGTGGCGTCATCTGGTATCAGGGAGAATCCAACCGCGAAGAACCCGTCCTGTATGTTAAAATGTTTGATGCAATGGTACGCGAATGGCGGAATATCTGGGAGGCAGGCGAATTTCCGTTCTATTATTGCCAGATAGCTCCTTACAATGGCGGGAGACTTAACTCCGGATACATCCGCGAAGCACAGTCAAAAGGCATGCTGACGCCCAACACGGGTATGGCTGTTTTGATGGATGCCGAAAGCCCGTATTGTATCCACCCGCCGAAGAAAAAGGATGCCGGCGAACGGATGGCTCTCTGGGCTTTGGCAAAAACCTACGGAATGGATAACATCCACTATCGCAGTCCCGAAGTACAATCCGTAGAAACCGAAGGCAGGGTAATGATTGTCACGCTCAATATGTTTGGTTCTACAAGTGGATTGACCACATATGGCAAAGACCTTAAGAATTTTCGGATTGCAGGTGAAAATAAATGGTTTGTTCCGGCCACAGCCGTCTTGTCAGGGAACAAAATATATGTTTTTGCACCCGAAGTCCCTCAACCGGTAGCTGTCCGCTATTGCTTCGATGACGCTTCTGCCACCGAAATATTTACTATCGAAGGAAATCTGCCCGTTTCATCGTTCAGGACGGATAATTGGTAAAACTTCAATCCAGTCCAAGTCCATCAGGTCAAAAAAATTGCTACATTTGTGCAAAATTATTGTACAAAATTATTATTAAATCATGCAACTGAATATTTATAATACACTTACGAGAAAAAAAGAAATTTTCGAGCCACTTCATGCGCCGCATGTGGGAATGTATGTCTGCGGACCAACCGTTTACGGCGACCCGCATCTCGGTCATGCACGTTCCGCAATCACTTTCGATATTTTGTTTCGTTACCTGAAACACCTCCATTATAAAGTGCGCTACGTAAGAAACATCACCGATGTAGGACATCTTGAACACGATGCCGACAGCGGCGAAGACAAGATCGCTAAGAAAGCGCGCATCGAGCAATTGGAGCCAATGGAGATTGTACAATATTATACGCTTCGCTATCACAAGTTCATGGATATGCTCAACGTACAGCCGCCAAGCATTGAGCCACATGCTTCGGGACATATTATTGAGCAAATCGAACTTACGGAACAAATTCTCAAAAACGGATATGCTTACGAAAGTGAAGGATCGATCTATTTTGACGTTGAAAAATACAACAGAGATCATGGTTATGGAATATTGTCGAATAGAAACATTGAAGACATGCTCAATACAACGCGCACACTCGAAGGTCAAAAAGAAAAGCATAACCTGATAGATTTTGCATTGTGGAAAAAGGCTCAACCGGAGCATATCATGCGTTGGAAATCGCCGTGGAGTGAAGGTTTTCCCGGCTGGCATTGTGAATGTACGGCCATGGGGAGAAAATATCTCGGCGAACACTTTGATATTCATGGCGGCGGAATGGATTTGATATTTCCGCACCATGAATGTGAGATTGCGCAAGCCGTTGCTTTGCAGGGCGATGATATGGTACATTACTGGGTGCATAACAATATGATCACCAACAACGGGCAGAAAATGAGCAAATCACTTGGCAATTTTATTACGCTTGAAGAATTTTTTACGGGTAATAATCCGTTACTTACGCAAGCATACAGCCCCATGACGATACGTTTCTTTATACTTCAAGCACATTATCGCAGTACGATTGATTTCAGCAACGAAGCATTGCAGGCTTCCGAAAAAGGTCTTGAAAGACTGCGCGAAGCGAACGTTCGTCTTCAAAACCTGAAACCGTCGGATGAAACGACCATCGACATGAAAAATCTGCGTACACGTTGCGAAGAAGCAATGGCGGACGACCTCAATACTCCGACAGTTATATCGCATCTTTTTGATGCAAGTAAAGCGATAAACACTGTTTATGACGGTAACGGGACAGTTTCCACCTCTTGTTTGGATGAATTAAAAGCAGTATTTAAACTGTACATCGAAAATATTCTTGGATTAGAGTCCGAAACACAGTCGAACGTCAATGAAAAAGCTTTTCATAAAGCCGTTGATTTGCTGCTTTCCATACGTCAGGAGACAAAAGCGAACAAAGACTGGGCTACGAGCGACAGAATCCGAGACGAGATGTCAAAGGCCGGATTCAAGATAAAAGACACAAAAGATGGTTTTGAATGGAGTTTATGACGATAAATGAATTTCTGAAGAATGATATTTTTGCCGTAAAGGCCGGCGTCGAATTGCTTGAAGCAGGCAACGGAACAGCGTTCGCCCGCATGAAAATCACACCCGAACATTTGAATGGAGGCGGCGTTTGCCAAGGCGGAGCCATCTTCACGCTTGCCGATTTGGCTTTTGCAGCGGCAACCAACAGTCATGCGGAACTTACGTTTTCAATACAGTCGGATATAAAATTTTTCAAATCGGAAAGCAGTGGTTATTTATATGCCCGGGCAAAAGAAATCATCCGTCAAGGCAGAATTTCGAGTGTTGAAGTCTACATCACAAATGCCGCCGGCGCATTAGTTGCTGCTTTCTCCGGAACAGGTTACAACAAGAAGATAAAACTGCCGTTTGAAGCGATAGAATAAAAAGAATTCAAATAAACGCAACAAAAAATTATCCGGTAATTATTTCATTTTCACTTTGCAAACGAGAGGATGGGCGAGACCGGACGATTTTTTGTAATAGACTTCAGCATAGCCGAGTTTTAGTTTACTGCGTACCTTGACAGGTAAAAAGTTATCATCATCGCCAACCCAGACTTCCGCCGATGTTTTTGTACTTTCAAATGCTTCATCGTATATGTCTATTTTGAAATAACGGGTATTGAATTTTACGTTCTCATGCTCCACAATTGCTTGATTCTGGTAAATAAATGTTGTTTTCACAAGATCGCGCCCGATGGCGACTGTTATGTGAAATTTATCGCCGATTTGCAATTTCTTCCGGTCAATGCCGCGCATAAAGAATATTGCTCCGAGCATGTCGACGACCTCGCCTGTGGCAGTCATTGTCGTATCGATTTTCAAGGCTGTCAGCGTATATCTTTTCGAATGAACCTCCGTAACGTCCATTCCGTATTTAAGTTTCAATTCATCAACAAGGTAATAACCTCCCTCATCCGAACCTTTGCGGCTGTAGATCAACTTATAGTTATTGTTGAAATAGCAATCAAGCGTATCGCGCATTTTAAAGATACCGTCAAAAAACTTTGCTGTTTTGAAAGTCATCCTGTACCTGTAAGCCGCGTCCGAAACAGTGTGATTGTTTGAATAGGAAAATGCAGCTTCGCCGGCTCGCGCCATGACGATACCCCATTTGAAATATAAATCATAATTCACTGTTTCACCGCTTTTCAACGATGATGAAAATATCCTGTTCTGTGCCGACAGTCCTTCCGAACAGATGCTTGCCAGTAAAATAATTATATGTATAGTTTTCATAAACAATTACTCTTAAACAATTACTCTTTTCCTGTTTTTTTTGAGCGTCGGGAAATCAAAGAAAAATCAAAACGGCAATCCTCTGGCATTTATACCGCTCGAACCACTGCTGCGTCGCGGGTTGCTTTCTTCCCTGTAATCGCGTTTTTTATTTATTTTTTCTTTCGGTTTATTTTTTATTAGTTCTTCGGGTTTTTCACCGAGTTTCGCCGTTGATATATCCCACGTTTCTTCCACTTTCCAGTTCTGCGGAATTTCATATTGTTTCATAAAATAAATCACTTTTTCAGGCTGCTTTTTTTCTGCATAATTACCCGCATCCCACTTTCCGTTGCCGTTTTCGTCAAGAATTATCCGAGCATAATATTTTTCGGGAGTCATGTTTATAAATGTTGCAACTCCGTTTGTTACAGTCGCCTGTCTTACGGGCGAACCGGATCTGTTAAGCAACTCCATGAAAGCGGGCGTATGAAGCCCTTGCACCGTAACAAACAAATGTCCGTAATCCTTTTCGCTTTTCACCGTAAAACTGACGGAGGCTTTTTCATTGCAATGTCCGTAAACACTGCAAAGTACGGCCGAATCCATCAATAAACGGTAACGCTCGTCGTACTTGAATGTGCGTTTCATGTAGTAAGTCATTGCTACAGTTGTGTCTTCAACAAACTCAAACTCAACTGTATCCCATAGCGTATCTCTTCCCAGTTCCAACTTGAAATATTCTTTTTTCACGTCCAATACCGGTTCATTGAGTTTTATGCTAATGACATCTTCTGGATGGAGCGTACCCGATGGCGAAACGCTAACCTGGAGCAGAACAGGAGGCGGTTTTTCTTCTTTCCTGTCGGTAGAATCCGTCACGCCGTCTTTGTTGGGGCGCACCTTCAAAGGCCGTTTTTGCTTTTGTGGTTTCTTTTTTGCTTTTGCTTTGCCGGCAAGGCTTATAGTGTCTGTCTGCAATTCTATCGAATCGGGAATGGAATCATTGTTTTTCCAGTACGAGAGGCCAAATTTCAGCGTATCTATCCTGTAAATCATGGAATCAAGTATCCAGTAATTGAGTGCAAAACTTTCTGCGTCTTCGGCTTTCTGCAGAACATACCAGAGAGAATCGGCAGGTACAAAATTGATCGGTTGTAGAACAGGAAAAGTATCCATCGGCGCATTGAATTTCAATGTAAGGATAAAATCCTGCGGACGATCGGGTTTCAACATGCGCTGGCGTGGCGCTATCGAATCCTTGAAATACCATAAAATTAAATCATTTGGATAGAAAATGGTTTTTTCAATCATCATCACCGTATCGACGGTAACTGTATCTTTCCAAATCGTGTCGGGGACAATTTCCCGCAACGCAAAAGGATGAACGGCCGTATCGAGAAAAGCCAGACCTTCGTCTCCGTTCTTGTCATAAGCATAGTCGCGATTCTTGTCTTCGAGCGCAAAGACATGATACGTGCCAGGGGTAATGTTATGGATAACGAAATACCCTCTTTCATCCGTTTTTGAGGCCCGCAATAGTGACGTTTTCGTAAAGGCCGTATCCGAAAGGTCTTTATGTATGCCGACAATCATTTTTTGTATCGGTTCAAGATTTTCAGCATCAATCAGTCGCCCGCCAATCTTCATGGTATCAAGAATGTCTCCCGTTGAAAACGCAAAACTAAAGTTTTCCAGCACGTTTTTTTCGTTATTATCGGCTATTGCACTCGTAAAGTCAATCGTATAAGTTGTATTTTCCCGCAATGTATCCTTCAGCATGACACGGATTTTCTTTCCCAATCCCTGTACAATGGGGATTTGTTTTTGCGGCGGCGTAACAATAACGTTTTCACTCGGATTATCAACCGTAACAAATTCGTCAAATATGACTTCTATTTCTTTTCCCTTGAAATTCAACTGACCAGGCGCAGGCTTGCTGCCGATAAATTTCGGAGGCCTTTCGTCGTATGGTCCCCCGTTTGGATTCCCGATGTTGGCACAAGAAAAACTCATCATTGCGAAGAAGCAGACAGTCGCGTATTTTTGTATCTTAACCACTGTAAAAACCGAATTTTTGACGGCAAATATACAACTTTTATATCATTAAAAAAATAACAATCCTAACTGGGTGCAATTCAAATAATTCAATCTTCATCCAAATCGGAATTATTTACAGTACGTTGATAAATATCATCATAGGCATTACTGTATCTACAATCTCGCGATTTCAACGATTTTAAATCAAAAATTCGAGATAAAAATCAGGTTCTGTTAAGTTACCACTATACCATAATTTATTTACAGATATTTGCTTCTGAGAGGTGCGTTACTTCACTTCCTCAAAAACATATCCTCCCGAATTGTTGGAAGTTACGCTTCCAATGCCGGGATAAGAGATGTGCATGCCTGCAATATGAATTTTGTATTTCGACACATATTCGAGTATCTTTTTGCGCGATTTAATTGCTGTTTCCGGATTCACATCATACGTAACCGCCACATCGGGACAAGGCATCTGGATTTTCATCGCATGAGTCAAATCTCCCCAAATCAATAATTTATCATTTCCATCGCTAAGCAAAAAAGCCGTGTGACCGGGAGTATGTCCGTAAGCTGCAATACATTCTATACCCGGAATAATATCTTCGCTCATTTCTCCAAATTCCTTGTCGTCAAATAAAATAAGATTTTCTTTATAAACATCCAAGACTTTCTTTTGCGATTTGTTTTTGTCGTTGTACCAATAATCATACTCTTCCCTTGACAACAGCAAGTCGGCATTAGGGAACGATTTCTTTTCATCGCGCAAAAGTCCGCCAATATGGTCGCCGTGCATGTGTGTCAAAAGAATGAAATTTACCTGTTCAGGAGTTACTCCCAAAGATTGCAGATTATCAAACAATTTGCGTCCGAAACCTGCATCTGTAAGTATGTTTTGTCCGTTTTTTTGAATCAGAAATGCATTTACCGCATTCGGAAATTTTCCATCCGGCAGATATTTGGCCACCTGTTCTGTTGTTGCACCCAAGAGAATTTTGGTATTGCCTTCTCCTTGTGATTCCGAAAGCGTACTTACTTTCATATTCCCGACTTTCACTGTGAAAACATCTTCGTTTTGAGCATTCATTGAAAAATTTATTAAAATCGAACCTATAAATATCAGGATAACGGATAGTTTATTTTCATTCATATTATTATTTTATTTTTATTTAACAGTTAATCGTTTATAATTAAATTTTGTAGTCTCGCCGGGAATCGAACCCGAATTTAAAGTTTAGGAAACTTCCGTTCTATCCATTGAACTACAAGACCTCGGAAAAAAAAGCCACCTTCCTTCAAAAAAGCAGCTTCTTTGTTGTTGCGGAGGCAAGACTCGAACTTACGACCTTTGGGTTATGAGCCCAACGAGCTACCACTGCTCCACTCCGCGATATGTTTTATATATTTTCTTTCATTAAAGAGGCTACAAAGGTAATAACTTTTTCCGAAAAAATAAAATTATTATGAAAAAATTGTTTGAGTTATTGATTATTTTTGTATTTTTGCGCACAAATTTTTAAAAAGTGTGCATGAATTTATATGTCGGTAACAACTTCAAAAACGCGCGAACTATTAATTGACGCTGCAAGGAAAGTCTTTGCACGCAAAGGGATAGTGCGTACTACGATGAATGACATTGCAAATGTTTCAAAAAAAAGCAGGCGTACGCTATACATGTATTTCAAGAACAAAGAAGAAATATCTTCGATAGTGATTGATAATGAGATGTATAAATTGCAACTTATGCTTGAAGAGGTTGAGAAAAAAGATATTCCGGCAGATGAAAAACTAATTACATTTATATATGCACGATTGGAAGCCTTTAAGGAAGCTGTTACACGCAACGGCTCATTGAGGGCTAATTTTTTTCATGATAGCTGGAATGTGGCAAAAGTTCGTAAAGAATATAATATCCAGGAGATTGCACTAATAAAAAAAATTTTGTCAAGCGGTATAAAGGAGAAAATTTTCAGTATTCCGAATGTTGATAACACCGCCCTGATAATACATTATTCCCTTAAAGGTCTGGAAGTTCCTTACATCAGGGGATTGCTGGGAGATTCTTCGGAGAACATAATGCAAAGCAAAGAAAGTGTTAAAAAATTGATTTTTAATGGAATAAAACTTAAGAAATAATGTATATAAATGCAACCGGATTTTATATCCCAGAACAAAGAATTAATAACGAGCATTTTACAAAAAAAACAGGACTGACCGATGAATGGTTTATTCAGCGAACGGGCATTAAAACACGTTCGCGTGCACAAAAAAACGAAAATATTAATACAATGAGTCTGGAAGCCGTTAAAAATGCGCTTCCTTCTCTGTCTTATGATATTAAAGAGGTAGATTTGATAATATCTTCTACCTATTCCCCTTTTGATACGGTAGGAACAGCGGCGCACGTCGTTCAACATGAATTTGGAATCACTGATACAAGGGCGTTTTCGATAACTTCTGCGTGTTCGTCATTTATAAACGCACTCGAAATCGCAGAAGGATATTTCGCAACAGGAAAAGCAAGAAAGGCGCTGATAGTTGGGGGAGACAAAAATTCATCTTATACGGACGATAGTGACCCAAAAACAGGGCACTTGTGGGGCGATGCGGCAGCGGCATTTTTCATTTCGGATGAAAGAGTGTCGGAAAATGACTTTGAAATACTTGATATTCAAACAGAAGCATTAGGTTGCGTGGGCAAGGGACCCGAAGGGATAACACTTAGACCTCTCGATGGCGTTATAACGATGCCCGAAGGGAAAGACGTTTTTGTGCAAGCATGTACTTATATGCCGCGGAATGCGGGAAAATTGTTAAACAGGCATGGTTTTACATTTGATGATTTGGATTATTTTATCGGTCATCAGGCAAATATGCGTATTTTAAAAAATATTGCCGAGAATATAAAATTATCGAAAGAAAAAGTTCTCAGCAATATCGAAGAATTGGGAAATACCGGATCGGCAAGTTGCGCTCTCGTTTTTGCACAAAACAGACAGGAATTTAAAAAAGGAAATTTGGTTTGTATCAGCGTGTTCGGAGGCGGCTATTCAGCGGGGGCATGCCTTATAAGGATTTAAAAATTTTTAAACAAAAATATTATGAAACTGTTAGAAAGAAAGACGGCGCTCATTACAGGCGCCGCAAGAGGAATAGGGAAAGCAATTGCGTTGAAATTTGCTTCGGAAGGCGCAAACATTGCATTCACTGACATGATGGTTGATGATAATTTCAAAGATACTGAAAAAGAGATCCTTGCTCTTGGCGTCAAAGCAAAAGGCTATGCTTCCAATGCCGCCAATTTTGAGGCTGCGCACAAGACGGTGGAAGAAGTCGTCAAGGATTTCGGAGGGATTGCCATTCTTGTCAATAATGCGGGAATCACACGAGACGGGCTGATGATGAGAATGAGCGAACAACAGTGGGATATGGTCATCGGCGTGAATTTAAAATCTGCGTTCAACTTTATTCATGCGATAACTCCGGTGATGATGAAACAAAAAGGCGGAAGCATTATCAACATGGCGTCGGTAGTAGGCGTTTCGGGGAATGCCGGACAGGCAAACTATTCGGCATCGAAAGCAGGCATGATAGGTTTGGCAAAATCGATCGCAAAAGAACTCGGTTCGCGCGGTATCAGGGCAAATGCCATAGCGCCGGGCTTCATTGTTACGGACATGACGGCAACCCTGCCGGAAAAAGTGCGCGAAGAATGGGAAAAAACGATTCCCCTGCGTCGTGGCGGAACACCCGAAGATGTTGCTAACGTTGCAACTTTCCTAGCATCAGATCTTTCGTCTTATGTATCGGGGCAGGTTATTCACTGCGACGGCGGAATGAATACATGAAGTATCGGCACATTTCCATATCAGGTTACTTCCTGTTTCCGCAGTTTGAACAAAAATTCCAATCCGCCTTTCGGTCTGTTTTTGGCAACAATAGAACCTTTGTGAAAGGCGACAGCGTTTTTTACTATGGACAGCCCCAGTCCCGAGCCGCCTGTGTCGCGCGTACGCCCTTCGTTGATCCGGTAAAAACGTTCGAATAAGTGGTTTAGGTATCTTTCGTCGGGAATGCCGACGCCCGTATCATAGAATGAAAAGTAATAGAAGTCGTTGTCTTTGCTGTACAGGTTGATTTGAATTTCTACACCTTCTCCTGCATAGCGTATGGCATTGTCGGTAAGATTTCTAAAAATGGAATAAAGTAAATGCCGGTTGCCTTCAATATTTAATGTAGCGGGGATATGCCACTGCATATTGATATTCTTTTTTTGCAAGGGTAGAGTCAGGTCGTTTTTCAATGTTTTAAGCAAGTTGCTGATGTTGACCTTTTCCGTTTTGAAGGATTGCGGCGCTTCTTCTATTTTTGTAATCAAGCTCATGTCGCGGATCAATTCCGAGAGCACAATGGTTTGATGGTATGCCTGAGTAATGAAATATTGTTTTTTGGTTTCATCCGGCGACTGTTCCAGTACGGTTTCGAGGTATCCGCGTATGCTCGTAACGGGAGTGCGCAGTTCATGGGCGATATTTCCCGTCATTTCCTGTTTCATGCGGCGTGTTTTTTCCTGTCCGGTGATGTCGTTCAGGATAATTTCAAACCCGTTGTTTTCAAATACATTTATCCGAAGTGAAAAAGTTTTCCCCTGTTTTTTGATTTGTATTTCATGGTAATTGCCTGTTTTTTCGGATAGGAAACGGTTCATTTCACGGAACACGTCTTCGGAAAATATAACCGAAGGTTCAGCGGCGGGTTCATCCGTAAGCGTATTGAGGTATTGAATGAACAGGCTGTTATAAAATTCCACCTCTTTGTCGGCTGTAAAGAAGCAAATTCCTTCTTCGGAACTGTGAACATGTTGCAGCAGTTTTTCGCGTTCCAGATCGATTTCTTTTTTGCTTTCCTGTAGCTGACGGTAATTTTCGGTGATTTTCAGGCCTATCTCACCCAGTTCATCATCGGGAAAAGTAAATGCTGGAATATCCTCTTTTTTAGAATAAACTGCAAAGTCTCTCAATTGTTTGACAGATTTTCCGAAACGTTTTATGATGGCATTCATCAGGACAAGCACGGCTGCAAAAAGGGCAAGGATGAAGCAGAGAAACAGATTATCTGTTTTCAGGAAACGTTGTGTCCGTACATCATAAGGCAATGCAACGCGGATGTATCGGTCGTCGAACTTTCTTGCGTAATACAAATATTCACAACCGGTTGAAGCAGATGTCCGGATGTCGCTTCCTTTCCCGCTTTTCAATGCTTTGACAATTTCCGGTCGTTGGGAATGGTTCTCAAGATGAAATAAATCTTTGACGGAATTATCAAACAATACTTTGCCCGTTTTATCTATCAGGCTCAGGCGTATATTTTGAGGCAGCAATGCAAGAAGACTGTCCAGCGTCCGGTACGAAGTGTCTTTTGAATATAACAGGGCAGTGTTTACGATTTCTACGCAGACGTCGAGTTTTTCTTCCAGCGCTATGGTTCGAAACGTTTTTTCCCGTGCCTGCTCGAAGACAAGCACGCCTGTGGTAAAAACGGTAAAAACGATTGCGAAGTAAAGGAACAGTCGTTGTTTGTAACTCAATTTCATAAGCCGGATGTATTAAAACGGTAGCCAAAACCCGAACGATTGGTAATTAAAGAGGCATGCTCGCCCAGTTTTTTTCGTAGCCGTGTAATGTGTACATCGACGGTTCGTTCGGTAATGTAGGGCGTATCTTTCCATACGATATCGATAATATTCTCGCGCGAAAAGATCCTTTCAGGGTTTCCGGCGAGCAATACAAGTATTTCAAACTCTGTTTTTGTAATGGCAACCGAATTTCCTTTTATCAATATTTCTTTTACTTCGAGGTCGATGACGAAATCGTCGAAAACAAGTTTCCCGTCCGTTTTGCGCTCGCCGGCGACTGTCGTATGAAGCCTTTTTATTACGGCTTTGATACGTGCAATTACTTCCTTAATCGAAAACGGCTTGGAGATGTAATCGTCTCCACCGACCGAAAATCCGGTAAGCATATCGTTTTCGGTATCTTTTGCCGTAAGAAATATAATGGGAATCCAATGGCTTTCACTGCGCAGCCTTTCGGCCGCTTTATAGCCCGACATGCCGCCCAGCATTACATCAAGCAAGACGAGAGTGAAATTTCCCGGAAGTTTCTTCAGCGCTTCTTCCGCAGAATAGACACATTCCACCTCAAAGCCTTCGTTTTTCAAGTTAAATTCGAGTATTTCGCAGATATTGGGGTCATCATCGACGATTAAAATTTTTTCAGCCATGTATAATCATATTTTATCATTTGTTACTGCAAAGTTAAGCACAATCTTTTAAACCGGGACAGGAAAAACGAATTGTCTTTTTCTTTTGACGGTGCAAAAATATGCCATGCCTGTTACGCTCTATTTTCGTTTTTGTTACAATACGGTTAATTATCAACCCGAGTTCGGGATAAGGACTTATTAAAATAGGTAAATGATTGAATAAAATGCGATCTCCCGTCGATCGGCAGGTCAACGACTGTTGTTAAAAAAAAGATTGCGAAAAAAAGTCACGCCGTGACGCAAGCCGTCGTCGAGGATGCAAGAAAAAAGGGTCATGGCTCAAATCCATTGAATTTATTAAGCGGTATCCAAAAATAGTCCTGACTTGAAATAATATCGTTCGATATACATCCCTGTTACGTTATCATGAATTTGTTCATTTTTGGA
>JAITJX010000110.1 GCA_031278765.1 Tannerella sp.
ACTTTTCGCAATCATATACTTTGCAATTATTTGACTAACAATGATATATCAATATTACTATTCGTTTAATTATCTCGTTTTCCCTTGTTTTTTGGATGATTTTGGCCAAGTTGGGTTAAAGAACAAGAAAAAGATGTTGAGTTCGGGGTAAGAAATTTTCATCTGCCTGTTTCATTCCCCTGTTTTTGTTGCATCCTCGACGACGCCCGTCGTCACACCTTGACGTCGCCCGTCGTCAAGGCTTGACGTCGCCCGACGTCGAAGCTTGACGTCGCCCGTCGTCGGGGCTTGCTCATACTGTATTTATTATTTTATTTATTATCAAATACAAGATAATAAAAATATGGAATACTTACCTCTATTTTTCTTATCCCGAACTCAGGTTAATAATTTCATGTTTATCCGGATGCATTTGACTGTGTTGATTTTTGTTTCAAAATGTCGCATATTAATTGTAGTCGGAGAAAGGCATTTATTTCATTTTTCTTTTCATATTGTAAACCGACAGAGAAGAAGTTGCAAAAAAGAAAACAAGACAGATAATGATAAATGGCAACACTTCAATACATCCGGCATCTCTGACAAAAATGTCATTAAACCCGTTCACTCCCCAGTTCAGAGGAGATATGTAACTGACAATTCTCATAAAGCGAGGCATCAGGAATGTCGGGATCCAAACGCCTCCGACAGCAGCCAGGATTACGACCGAAACAGCGCCGAAAACGCTTGCCTGTTGATTGGTGCGGGCGATGCTGCCGATGGCTAATCCGTAACCGATGGCCGCAAGTGAAGAAGCGACTGACAAGAGTACCAGAGCCATAATGCTGCTTCCGAGTTTTAATGCGGGAAGCCCGAAAAGAGGCATAATGAAGAGCCCCGAAGAAATCATCATCGCAAGTTGCAGAATACAGACAACAAGATATACGACTATTTTAGCAACAACATATTCTCCGAACGAGCAGGGCATTGTCATTAACCGGTTATAACAGCCGGTTTCACGCTCCCGAATCATATTGCCTGACAGCGATACAACTATAAAAAATACGGCAAACATACTCCAGGCCGGAACGTTGTGTTGCGTTGAGTTTGGTATTGTTTTCAATTTTCCTGACTGCGAATAAGTCTCGTCAATTTTAAACCATGCTTCCATGTCTGCATCAAGATGAATGGAAACAGGCGTCAATACAGATACCTGTCTTGATATTTCGTTCAGCAACATCCTGTTTTGTACGGTTAGCGCATTTTCTTTCACTATTCCGCTTATTGATGCGCGAAACGACTGTTTTGTTGCAGGATCAATCAATAATTTTATCCCCAAAGGCTTATGCCACTCGGAAACGGCGATATCGTCTTCTCCCGAAAAAGCGCTTTCTACTTTACGGCGGATGGCAGCCCGAATCTTTTCGGTTGTGTTTGGGGGAATAATGATTCCGATCATGTAATCTCCCTTATATACGGCATCCTCAAGTTCTTCGGGGGTTAATTTATGCCCGTTTGCCGATGTGGAAACTTCAAAAATACCGGAGGCCATAAGTTGCCGGCCTATCATACTGCCAAGTGAATCCCTGTCCGCATCAAGCAAATACAGCGGAATATGATTTTCATTTACGGAACGGAAAGTACTGTCCTGCAAATACGTCATCAGCACGACCAATACCCAGGGCATGAAAAACAGCAGTATTACTCCCCACAAATCTCTGATCAACAACAAAAGATCCTTGTATATCAAATACCTTAACGGCTTTATGCTACGTATTTTCATCTTCATTTCACAAGCGGGCTTTCAAAAGTTTCATTCCAGCCATATTTCCTTATCAATTCTTCCACAGAACCGACGCCGAACTTGCTTATCAATGTTACAGGGTGGCCTTCAACGATGATTTTCCCGCGATCGAGCAGCGCTATGTGCGAGCAAAGCGTCTCCGCTTCGTTCATATCGTGCGAAGTATAGACGACTGTTGTTCCGTTTTGATGGATTTGTTTCAGTTTTTCCACAATAATTGATTTGGAACGGACATCTATCCCGACGGTCGGTTCGTCGAGGAAAAGAATGGAAGGACTGTTCAGCAGTGCGGCGATGAGATTGACCTGCCGCTTCATTCCGCCCGACAGTTGTTCTATTCTTCTGTTTCTATAGGGCATTAATCCGAAATCGTTTATAAATTCATTCATGCGCATACGAACGGACTGTCCGGAAATATTGTGCATGTTTCCGAAAAGACGAAGATTTTCTTCTGTTGTCAATTCCTGATAAAGCGCTATTTCTTGCGGAACGACGCCTGTAATCCGCTTAATGTTTTTCGTTTGTGTTTTGACGTCCTGTCCTTCGACGAAGACGTTTCCTTTTTGGAAAGAGGCAAGCCCGCAGAGAATCGAAACAGTGGTAGTTTTGCCTGCGCCGTTCGGGCCGAGCAATCCGAAAAATTCGCCTTTCGCGACGGTCAGAGAAAGCCCGTTTAACGCTGCGTATGTACTTCCGGCGTATGTTTTATACAGGTCGATTATCTCGATTGCGGCGTTGTTCGGCATTTGTTTTTGATAAAAGAATCAAGGGCCGTAAATAACATTTTCTCCCGAAGGCCGATATTTATCAGCTGTTCTCCGACTGTACGGTAATCAATGCACTTTTCTGCCCGATTTTTATAAATACGCGCTGCATTAGCGGCAAATTCGCGCCACATATCTCCCGTCTCCGTCATTTCATGTGAATAAAAACACAGGTCGGACAATTTGGCGACATCGGCAGCTTCCTGCAGGAATGCTGCATAAAGGAAACGAAAGCCTGCGCCGCCCGTGCCTATTTCTTCCATCATGCGAACAAGCTGCGCCAGATGCAGTGCAGCTTTGCGGTCGCCGTATATTCGGGGAAATTCTTTTATCCTGTCGCCAAGATAATTGAAAGTATTGATTCCAACGAATGGAACCACACCGGGCTGGTAAAGCATACGATAGCAATTCTTCAAAATCGCTTTTTTGATTAAAAAAGGCATATCCGGCGTCTGTTCGGGCAATGATTTTATCCGGTAGAGCTTGCCCATCGGAGGATATACCCCTTTGGCAAAGCGCGCGCGAAGCAAGTCTTTTGCCGAAATGGTCACTTTTTCCATTGCTACGGGGTCGCTGATCAGGTAATTATCGTCTTCTTTTCCGATTACGCAAATGTTGTGCGCATTAAAGTGAAACCTGTATTCAACCGGCATGTATGGCAAATAATACATTCCTGCAACACAACCGGCGGGGATTCCGGAAGAGATCAGCGCATCCAGTTTTTTTACCGCGTTTTCTCTGTTCAAAAAAATCTCGGTAGAGGTTTTGAATCCCAGCAGCCGCGTGACACGTGAAAAAATAGCGCCGGGAAGCGGGCGGAACGACGTAAGCGGAAAACCGGCAAGCTTTATAAACGGTATATGTACAAAATAAAGCGACGCCGAAAGCCCAAAAATCAGAGGTTCGGAATAATCGTATCCATAAAATTTCAGCAAGTTGCGCGTAACGCCATTTTCGCAGTGCGCTGCGGGGCGATGTTCAAAATCTATTTCCATTCGTAAACTTTCTTTAATTCATCCGCCGTAATTCTCAACGCATCGGCATATTTCATCAGGGTTTTTTCGTCCAGCTTCATAAATTCTTTATAATTGAAATGCTTCCTTACCGTCCTTCGCGGTATGCCCGAATAGGCCGCAAGCATGTTTATATCCAGGAGATTTTTTTTCGCATGAAAGGCAAGCGGACTCAGCTCCCTGTTTTCCACCCGCCTGCGTATCTCTTCACATTGCTCTCTGATATCGTCCCAGACAACGCTCAGCGCATCGTTTTTCACACTCCAGCCCTCGCTGATTACCGGCCTGTAATGTCCCTCTTCGTCGACGGCATATACCACGTCTCTGATAACTCTGTTCTTAAAGTATTGCAAATCCTGCGGTACGTCTTTTTCTTTCATTTTCTTTTGACTTCCTTTCCAAACGACTGATTTATCAAACTGCGGTTGCGCGGACGGTATGTTCCTTCATTCATCTCGCGGATTGCTACTTTTGCGAACAGCTGGAACATCTTTTGCTCCTGGCTTTCGTCGGAATAAAACGTTTTCCAGGCATAGTCATACAGTTCCTGCAAGCGTTCGGCCGACATGTTTTTGGGCGTAAACACCACCTGACCGGCATTGTAGTTGTCCCAGTCGAAATCAAAGATACGTCCCTGACGCAGATAGTCGTCATAGCCTTTCGTATGCGGATAAGGCGTCATAACGGTAAATTCCGCAAGATCCAGGTCTATTTCGAGCAGGAAGTCGATGAGTTTTTTTATGTCGTCTTCCGTCTGATTGTCGATGCCAAGGAGTATTGTGCCTTCTACACCTATACCGTAATCGTGGTAACGTTTCACGCGCTCGCGGATATAGTTGGATGTATCGTAAACAGCCTGATACACATACCAGGCGCCTGCCTGCGCTGCAAGATCGAGCACCTTGGGGTCGTCTTCAATCGTATGACTTATCCATTTTTTTCTGAACGGGATCATCTCCCTGAACAGTTCCATCTCCCATTCTTTGTCCTGCGCAAGCGAATTGTCTACCACAAAAAGGCGGTTATTCTCTATCGTTGCCAACTCTTCGATCACTTTATCCATCCGGCGGGGACGAAACCTGCGGCCTCCAAGATACGATACGGCGCACGGATAGCAGCTAAATCTGCATCCCCTGGAAGCATGAAACAGATCCACCATTTGAACGCCTTTGTGATTATACAGTTCGCGCTTGTATAAATCTCTGCGTGCAGGGCCGACATGATTTATATCCGGCTGCTGAACCATATAATTGTAAACCTTCTTCAGTCTCCCGTTTTCCCAGTCTCTCAATACCTCCTCCATCCGGCCTTCGGCTTCGCCCAAAAACAAAGCATCGGCATGTTCCACCGTTTCTTCGGCATGAAGCATGGCCGATATTCCGCCGAATATGATTTGCTTGCCACGCCTCCTGTATTCATCGGCTATCGCCCAGCCGCGTTTCACCTGCACGCTCAGCATCATCGAAATCGCTACCAAATCGCAGGCTTCATCGAAATCCAGAGCCTCTACGTTTTCATCCGTAAACGATACTTCCACATCTGCCGGCAACGCTGCTGCGAACACAACAGGACCGTGAGGAGGCAGATTAAATGTTGTCTGTCCCAAGAGCTTCCTCCATTTGGGATATACCAGTTTCAATTTCATTTCCCTGATTTTTTTTCGCAAAGGTAACATAAAAAAACAAACCTGCGAAAAATCCGACACAGATACTCACAAATCCCTCCAAAAGCAGGCATCCGAAAAAAAAATCATCACGCACCTGTTTTTTTTTTAAAATATTTGCAAATTTATTTTTTTGCCGTATCTTTGCAACGATTTTTATAGAAATAATATAGCAATGAATAGAATCTTCTTACAACACCCGATAAACACGACAAAAGCAGCCAGATGCATCAATGAAGCAAAAACGGCTGACCGTCCCTCCGCTATTCTCCCCCGCCCCGCATATCCGCACGAAATCTCCGGCATCGGCAGAACGCTCCGTCATCTTTCCGGAAGACCGGATACACTGTGTATCTTTTCTCCCGCACTCCGCAAACGACCGGATACACAGTGTATCTTTTCTCCCGCGGTCTGCAAACGACCGGATACACAGTGTATCTTTACATCTCCGAGGCAAGAAAAAGAAAAAACAGCATGATGCGCAATCTTAAAAATACGAATTATTTTATTTCATCTTAAATTATAACAACATGGCAAAGTTTATAACATTACATTTCAGAAATCTTCCCAATGCGGCACATTATAACTATTGTAAACGGGTAAGCGCCGAATTTGCGGACAGTCCGGGCGCGCTTATCCAGGCGCTGGGACAACTGCCGGCAGAGTTTAACACCTGGTTGGCCGAAGAAACCAAACAGATGGAATGGGTGCGGAAAAGCATCCTGACGGAACAAATCAGGGAGGCCGATCACCGGATGGATCATGCGCTGACGGCGCTCCGGATGCAGGTGCACGCGCAGGAATATCATCCCAGGAAAGCCTATGCCGAGGCAGCGCACAGGGTGTACACCATGCTCCAAAACTATAAGGATGTGAACAGGAAACCTTACGAAGAACAGGAAGGCGACGTGCAAATCATCCTTCAACAACTCCAGAGCGGCGGCGCATACTACAACGACGCTTCCACGCTGGGACTTGGCGCATTGAGAAACGAATTGCAGGCGTCATATACGCTCTTCCGGGAATTGCTCGCCCAGCGCGACGAGAAATCGCTGCTCAAGCCGGAGAAGTCTTTTAAGGAAGTGCGAGCCGAAATTGAAAACGTGTATCATAAAATAACAGCAATCATCGACGCGGGCGCACTGATGAACATATCGTCGGCATACGGCACGTTCATCGATCACCTCAATCCGGAAATAAAACGCCTCAACGACGAGTATCACCGCGTCAAGTACAACATCGCCAACTCCGAACCCGAACCGCTGCAACCGCAGCTCTATACCGGAAAGCCACTCACACCTTCAACATTCAAAGTGCTTTACGTCACGCCGAACGACGGTACGATCACTCTCGAACTGGGTAAAGACTACAACCTCACGTTTAAAGACAACATCGAGGTGGGAAACGCCGAATGTACCATTCATGGCAAAGGCGCATACGAGGGGAAAAAGACGGTCACCTTCGTCATCGTCCGCGCGCTGTGAAACGTCTCTTTCGGGAAAGCGTCTCCGTCGATGCAGAGGGGTGCGCCCCTGTCGTTGATTTGGAGGAACGGATATCCGGTTTGAAATTATGCGTCATTGTCCCTGTCTTTAACAATGCGGGAACGCTTGCCGCCGTTATTAACGACGTCCTCCGCCATACGTCTCATCTCATTGTCGTCGACGACGGCTCGACCGACGATACAGGCCGGATACTGAAAACCTGTTATTCCTCTTCCCTTTATACCATTACATGCAAAACAAACAAAGGCAAAGGTTACGCCCTGAAATGCGGTTTCGACAGGGCTGAAAAACTGGGTTACCGTTACGCCATATCGATGGATGCCGACGGGCAGCACCGCGCTTCGGATATTGTAGCTTTCGTCGATATCATCGAAAAAACTCCGGATGTTTTTATTGCCGGCCGGCGTATTACGGAAGGCGAGATGCCGGCGGGCAACAGTTTTGCAAACCGCCTGTCTAACTTCTGGGTAAATGTCTTGACGTGGAACAGGCTGTATGATACCCAAAACGGATTTCGCCTGTATCCGCTGTGTAAAATGGAAGGTATGCGATCTGTATTTAATCGCTATGAAGCCGAAGTGGAGCTGCTCGTACGCTGCGCATGGAAGGGCATAAAAATACTTCCGGCCGCGACGCATGTGTATTATCCTCCCAAAGAAGAACGTGTAACGCATTACCGTCCCGTAACGGATTTTTTGAGGATAACGGGCGTGAACGCGCTTTTCGTTCTTTTAGCCGTCGTGTATGGCTATCCTTCGCTGTTATACCACAGATGTATCAAAAAAAGGCCATGACGGGATTTCTGCTTTCGACATATCATTTTTTCTCTTTCCGCAAAGGTTTGCTGTACCTGTTACTGTTTTCCCTTCTGCTTGTTTTCGCTTTTTTCGCCTTCCGCATTAAATATAAGGAAGACATAGCGCAGTTTTTGCCCTCCGGTAAAAATAATGAAAAGATACATGAGACTTATAAATATGTAACGTCTTCAAACCGCGTTATCATATACGTCAAATCTCCGGAAAGGGACGAAAACGCTGCACAGAGGGAGATCGCAGCGACAGATGCGCTGGCGGAACGGCTTGCGGCGCATCCGGATGCGACAAAGATAAAAAGTATTACCTGCAGGGTTGATATGGAAGAAATCATGTCGGTATCTTCGTTTGTGGCAGAAAATATGCCTTATTTCCTCGACGGTGAAGATTATGCCGTAATGGACACGCTGCTGTCTCAACGGGGCATTGCCGAGCGCTTACAGGCAGCCAGGGGTATCCTTACATCGTCTGCCGGCATGATAATGAGGCAAAACATTCTCTCCGATCCGCTTCAAATGACTGCCGGCGTGATGAAGCGGCTGCAAAATCTCAGAGCGGAAGAGGGCTTTTTCCTGTATCAGGATCATATTTTTACGGAAGACAGCACAGCGCTGCTGTTTCTTGAGAGTGAAATTCCTTCGAGCGAAACGTCTGAAAACAGACTGTTTTTCGATTCGTTGCATCAAATCATGGCAGAGGTTGAAAGAGAATTTCCCGATGTAAACATCGAAAGTTTCGGCACGTCGGAGATCGCCCTCACAAACGCCCGCCGGATACGGAAAGATACGCTGCTGTCTGTCGCTCTGGCAACGTTCATCATCCTGGGGTTTCTGATATATTCCTTTCGCAGCGCGAGAAAAATTGCGCTTGTGTTTGCCTCTGTGCTTTTCGGAGGGCTTTTCGCCACGGCTGCCATGTCATGCATTTTGGGCGAAGTATCGGTAATTGCCACAGGCATCAGCTCGATAATGGCAGGAATAGCCATTAATTATCCGCTTCATTACATCGAACATTTCAATCATACGGGCGATCACAAACTTGCCATCAAAGAAATCGTGCGTCCGCTTACCACCGGTAACGTTACAACCGTAAGCGCCTTCGTCAGCCTTGCGTTTATGGGTTCGGAAGCAATGCGGGATCTCGGACTGTTTGCGGCGTTCCTGCTTGCAGGCGCTATTATTTTCGTACTGATTTTCCTGCCTCACTTTTTGCCTTCCGCACATGTGATGCATCCGTCGAAAGCTTCAATAAGGGAATCATTTTTCAGCCGTCCCCCGATAAAAAACAGCCGCCTCGTTGCAGCAGTGATTACGCTGACCGTACTTTTTGCTCTCACAGACGGAGATTCGCATTTTGAAACAAATATGCAAAACATTAATTACATGACCCCGATGCAAAAAAAATCATACGAAAAGATGAACGCTCTCCTGAACGACAAGCGGCATGTGATATATTTTGTATCCACGGGCGAAAACGAAGAAGCGGCTCTCGAAGTAAACGAACGCAACATGCCGGTATTAAAGGCGCTGCTCGACGACAAAACAGTTTATAAAATCGTCGGACCTGGCGGTTTTTTACCTTCGCAAAACCGGCAAAAAGAAAGAATTGAAAAATGGAACAGCTTCTGGAACGGGCGACGGGACAGCGTGATGACTATCCTGAGCCGGGAAACAGCAAAAGCAGGATTTCGCGCAGACGCTTTCAAGAATTTTGAAGAAATGCTTTACACTCCCCCGCAAACCGTCGATATATCCCGTTTTGAACCCATCCGGAAAATGCTCGCCGGAAATCATATCCTCGAAGGCAACGGCAGAACGATGATAGTTAATCTGCTTTACACCGATAAAACGAAAGCGGAAAGCATCGAAAACAGGCTGAACAGTATCGGCGACGCAACGTCGGCTTTCGATGCAGGAAGCATTACAAAACGCATGATAACCTCGCTGTCGGATAATTTCAATTACGTACTTTTCACCTGCGGGTTGATAGTTTTTATATTCCTCTTCATTTCGTTCGGTCGCATTGAACTTGCCGTAATCACCTTTCTGCCCCTTGCGCTCAGCTGGATCTGGATTCTCGGAATAATGAATCTTTTCGACATAAAATTCAATATCGTAAACATCATCCTTGCTACCTTTATCTTCGGTCAGGGAGACGACTATACGATATTCATGACCGAAGGACTGATGTATGAACATGCCTGCGGACGAAAAATCCTCCCCTCGTACCGGAAAAGTATCGCCATGTCGGCCTTTATCATGCTCTCGGGCATGGGAATGTTGATCTTTGCCCGCCATCCTGCTTTGCGTTCGCTTGCTCAGGTTACGATTATCGGCATGGTTACCGTTTTGATCATGTCGTATGCCGTCCCTTCCCTGCTGTTTGAATTTTTAACCCTCAAAAAAGGGAAAAGACGACCGATGCCGCTGACGCTGACACGGCTGGCGGCGATGGCCTGTTCCTTTACCGTTTTCCTGATAATGAGTCTGGCATTGACCGTTGCAGGAAGGGTGCTTTTCGCTTTCGGAAGAAAAACCGAACGAAAGAAACTCATATATCACCGGATACTTCACAGGGTTGCCTGCTTTGTTGTCCATCACATCCCGCTCGTAAAGACTTCTTTGCAAAACGAGCGGCATGAAACGTTCGACAAGCCGGCCGTTATCATCTGCAATCACCAGTCTCACCTGGACTTGATATGTATAATGATGCTCACACCTAAACTGATAATTCTCACAAACGACTGGGTATGGAACTCGCCATTCTACGGAAAACTGATTAAATATGCCGGTTTCTATCCCGTATCAAATGGAATAGAAAATGCAGCAGATAAATTGAAAGCAGACGTTGAGAATGGCTATTCGATAGTCATTTTCCCCGAAGGAACACGCTCGGCAGACTGTTCCATCCGGCGGTTTCACAAAGGCGCTTTCTATCTCGCCGAACAGTTGAAGCTGGATATAATTCCCGTTCTGCTGCACGGAGCCGGACATGTCCTGCCCAAAAACGACTTTATGCTGCGCAAAGGCAGCATCCACATGCGCATCTTACCACGGATAACGTCTTATGAGAAGCGTTTCAGGCAAGATTATGCGCACCGTTCGATAGACGTAAGGCATTATTGCATGGACATGTACAAAGAAATGTCTGCAAGGCTGGAAACGCCCGATTATTATGCCGATTTGGTGAAACACAACTATATTTACAAAGGCGCTGAAATCGAAAGAGCCGTAAAACGCAGACTCAGAAAAAACAATAATTTCAAGGACATGATTCTTTCGCAGCCCGAAGAAGGAAAAACCGAAATTGAAAACAGTGGGTATGGCGAATATCCGTTGCTTCTTTCACTCGTAAAAAAACAGTTGCAAATAACCGTAACGGAACCGGATATGAATATTCGCCGGATAGCTGAAAACTGCGTTTCCATCCCCGAAAATTTGAAATACGAAAAAGAAATATCGAATTGACGGGATTTTAATTGCACCTGTTAAATCGAGCAGGAGGAACGAGATTTTTTTCCCGTTCCGACTTCTCGCACCACCGTGCGTACCGTTCGGTACACGGCGGTCAATTTTTAAATCCAGCGCCATCCAAAGATTGGTGTGAAATCATAGGCGTATGCAAAGATTTCAACTTTAAATCATTGCATTATGTTGTCGAGCCTGCAATGCTGTTTATGCATAAAGGGATACATAAATATCTGTGTTTAAAAGTTAATGACTTTAATTCTGCAATAATATTATTGAAGGGAAATGGAAAGATTTCATTATTGATGTTCCTTTTAATTACTTTTCCCTGAATGAAAAAATAAATCATTTATATCTTCGGGAGCAAATTACGAATCGTTTATTGTTTATGTTTTTTATTGTAATTATTGGTATAACATTCCTCGGTATTTACGGGTTGATTACATATACAATGTTATAAAGAAGGATTGCTTTATTTTCTACTATCTTCCAGATTATTTCCGCTGCAAATACTAATCCACCTGAGTTCGATGTAAGAAAGGCATAAAAAAATTTGGTAAGTTGGCTAATATTTCTTATTTTTGTATCTAATAATCAACATTATAAATAGAAATTATGGCACAACTTACCACCGACAA
>JAITJX010000131.1 GCA_031278765.1 Tannerella sp.
CCGGTATTTTGGTGATGCTATTTCCATTCGGAATGTGTATTGAAAAGGGAATCAGGTGCAAATCCTGAACAGACCCGCTGCTGTAAGCTCCGCCAACAGTCTTTGAACGATGACTCAAACTACCACTGCTCCCAACAGGGAGTGGGAAGGTGTTTCAAAGATGGAGCAAGTCAGAAGACCTGCCAAAACATATATGTTTAAAGCTTTCGGGGAATAGAGCTTGAGACAAACAGGGCAGAGTGTTTTTGACTCTCGCTGGTGTTTATCCCAATGTTATTTTCAAGAAATGACTTTAAGTTCCGTATCAACAAGGTATGAGTATATAAAGTTATTAATTTATGGACGTATTTATCATTAAACGAGACGGGAAACAAGAATCTTTTTCCGTTGAAAAAATCAGGAATGCCATTGCGAAAGCATTTTTGTCAGTGGGTGTTTTTGCTACACAGGATGTAATTACAAATATTCTGAGCCGCATCAGTATCACCAACGGCAGTACGGTGGAAGATATTCAAAATCAAGTGGAAGTTGCCTTGATGTCCGAACGGTATTATGCCGTTGCCAAATCCTACATGCTTTACCGGCAAAAGCATCTGGAAGACCGGGAAGTACGCGACAAACTCAAGTTTCTGATGGATTACTGCGACGCCTCCAACGCAGCTTCGGGTAGCAAATACGATGCCAATGCCAACGTGGAAAACAAAAACATGGCCACGCTTATCGGCGAGTTGCCTAAATCCAACTTCATCCGCCTTAATCGCCGGATGCTTACCGATCGCCTAAAGAAAATGTATGGAAAGGAAGTGGCTGATAAGTATATTGAGTTGTTGAATAGTCATTATATTTACAAAAATGACGAAACAAGCCTTGCCAATTATTGCGCAAGCATCACCATGTATCCCTGGCTGATTGGCGGGACAACTTCCATCGGCGGCAATTCCAAAGCCCCCACTAATCTGAAATCGTTTTGTGGAGGGTTTGTAAACATGGTTTTCATGGTTTCCAGCATGTTGAGCGGCGCCTGTGCCACGCCGGAGTTTCTGATGTATATGAATTACTTTATCGGACTGGAATATGGACAGGATTATTACCTACACACGGAAAAAGTGGTGGACTTGTCGAAAAAGCAGCGCACGCTCGACAAGGTCATCACCGACTACTTCGAGCAAATTGTTTACTCCATCAACCAACCCACCGGTGCTCGGAACTTTCAGGCTGTCTTTTGGAATATTTCGTACTACGACCGTTACTATTTTGAAAGTCTGTTTGGTGAATTTGTCTTTCCCGACGGCAACCATCCAGACTGGAATTCGCTCAACTGGCTACAGAAACGTTTTATGAAATGGTTCAATAAAGAACGTACCCGTGCCGTACTGACATTTCCGGTAGAAACAATGGCTTTATTAACTGAAAACGGCGATGTGAAAGACGGGGAATACGGCAATTTCACAGCGGAAATGTATACCGAAGGACATTCGTTTTTCACCTACATGAGTGACAATGCCGATTCGCTGAGCAGTTGTTGCCGCCTGCGCAACGAGATTCAGGACAACGGGTTCAGCTACACGTTGGGGGCAGGCGGAGTGTCTACCGGCTCAAAAAGCGTACTCACCATCAATCTGAACCGTTGCATTCAACATGCCGCACGCGAAGGGATACACTATCCGTTTTTCCTTGAAGAAATCATCGACCTGACACATAAAGTGCAGTTGGCTTACAACGAAAACCTGAAATACATGTACGAAAAGGGAATGTTGCCTCTCTTTACGGCCGGTTATATCAATATGAGCCGGCAATACCTCACCATCGGGGTGAACGGGCTGGTGGAAGCTGCCGAATTTCTCGGCATCGAAATCAACGACAACCCCCAATACGCCGAATTTGTACAGCAGGTGCTTGGGCTTGTCGAAACCTGCAACAAGCGCTACCGGACGAAGGAAGTCATGTTCAACTGTGAAATGATTCCCGCTGAAAACGTAGGCGTGAAACATGCAAGGTGGGACAAACGCGATGGCTATCAGGTACAACGCGATTGCTACAATAGCTATTTTTATATCGTGGAAGACCAATCGTTGAACATTGTAGACAAATTTCGTCTGCATGGCCGTAAGTATATTGAACACCTGACGGGTGGTTCCGCTCTGCATCTCAACCTGGAAGAACATCTCGGCAAAGAGCAGTATCGGCAATTATTACGTGTCGTTGTGCAGGAAGGCTGCAACTATTTTACGTTCAATATTCCGAATACGGTTTGCAACGACTGTGGACATATCGACAAGCGGAATTTGAAGATTTGCCCTGAATGCCAAAGCGAAAATCTGGACTACCTGACACGTATTATCGGATACATGAAACGCATCAGCAACTTTTCGCAACCAAGGCAGGAGGAGGCTGCGAGGCGGCATTATGCGAAAATTAACGGTTAGTGATATGTTACAGTACGTCAACTTTGATATAGTTTTTCAGGAAATCCCCGGCGAGGTAACGCTAGCGGTCAATTTATCCAACTGCCCGAACCGTTGCAAAGGTTGCCACAGTCCACACTTGCAGGAAAATGCAGGCGAGGCGCTGGATGAAAATGTACTTTCCGCGTGGCTCGAAAGTTACGGCAACGCTATCACCTGCATCTGCTTTATGGGCGGCGACGCCGAACCCTGCGAAGTCAGTCGGCTGGCCGGTTTCGTCAGGCGGCAGAAAGACGGAAGTATTAAAACAGGATGGTATTCGGGCAAAGACGCTTTGCCGGAAAGCGTTTCTCCGATGAACTTCGATTATATTAAACTTGGGGCATACGTGGAGCGTTTGGGTGCATTGGATTCTCCCTCGACTAACCAGTGTTTTTATCGTATTGAAAAAGGAGAAATGATTGATAGAACAGATAGTTTTCATAAACATAAAACACATGAAAATAAAAACATAAAATGACAACAAGGGAAGAAGCGTGGGCATTGCTCACCAGATACAACCGGGAAGATTTCCATTTATGTCATGCGCAGGCCGTAGAAGGCGTGATGCGTTATTTCGCTCTGTCGTTGGGTTATGAAGAAGAAGCCGACTTTTGGGCGATGGTCGGATTGTTGCATGACCTCGACTTTGAGATGTATCCCGAAGAACACTGCATCCGCCAGCAGCAAATCATGCGGGAAAATGCCCTGGACGAACGGCTGATACGCGCAACGGCAAGTCATGGCTACGGCATAACGGTGGACATCGAACCCCTCCACAAAATGGAGAAAGTTCTGTACGCAGTCGATGAATTGACGGGACTGATTGGCGCCGTTGCACGAATGCGACCGTCCAAAAGCGTGATGGATTTGGAAGTTTCGTCGGTGCGGAAAAAATATAAATCGGCCAATTTCGCGGCAGGCTGTTCGCGGGAAGTGATAGAGCGCGGCGCGGCCATGCTGGGCTGGGATTTAGGTGCATTGATAGAAAAGACTATCCTCGCCATGCGTTCGCTGGACAGGGAAATACAGCCCTGACTATTCGGGAATTACTCGGAATAGATGAGAAAAATCACGTTGAAAAAAGACACGGTTATTCCTACGATAGGCTTAAAAGAAGCTTTCGAAAAAAAATGCGCCGATAAAATAGTGGAAGAATGGAATTGTCCTTATGAATATTCTCATCAAGTTCCGTTTCCTGTTCACAATCGCGTAATGCCGGAAATGATTCAGCAATGTTTTTGGAGGTATTCGACCGGGCTGCCGCTTGTTTGGCTTAGCAAAGTTGCTCGTAACCTCAAAGTATTGGACAGTTCAGACCCCGACAGCACGGCGTCTTTGCAGAAAGATATAGCCAAAGGACATGAATCTGAAATCGATGATTTGCTGTTCAATATAATTCGGATGGCGGAAAAGAGCTGAGTTAAAACGCTTGTTTATCAGAATGTTGCTGAAAATTTTGTGCATTTAAAATAAAAGCAGTACCTTTGCGCCCGAAAAAGTTCTTTTACATATTATCAACCGTTAAGGTGTTCCGTTTTAGGCGGAATTAAATGGGAACCATGTGAAAATCACGGACTGTCGCGCAACTGTAAGCTCTAAAAACAGTTCTGTGCAATGTGCCACTGAGGTAAAATCTTTGGGAAGGCGCACAGGATAGAGTAAGTCAGGAGACCTGCCTTAATCCGGTTTGGCGATGCTTTCGCGAAAAAAAGCAGAGTCGAGCAAGATTTAACACGCATATTTGCTCTCATGTTATGGAGAGAGAGTGTTATGTGCATTTTTTCCCTCCTCTGAAATTTTCCCGTTAAGTATTGAGTTCAAAAGAACTTTTAACTTGAATTATTCATTAAATTTAAAAGTTAAAATTATTCGAACGCACAATCTGGGCTATCCGCGCATTGGTAGCCGACGTGAATTGAAAAAAGCCTGCGAAAACTACTGGGCAGGCAAAATTTCCCTTGCAGAATTACTGTATACAGGGAAGCAAGTCCGACAGGAAAATTGGAAATTGCAACAGGACGCGGGAATCGGCCTGATTCCAATCCACGATTTTTCCTACTACGACCAAGTGTTAGACACGAGCCTTATGCTCGGCAACATCCCATCCCGTTTCCTGCCGCTTGTGCAGCAAGAGAAGAAGTCGTTTCCAACCCTGTACTTTGCCATGGCTCGCGGGTATCAAAAAAGCGGCATGGACGTTACCGCCCTCGAAATGACAAAATGGTTCGACACCAATTATCACTATCTTGTCCCCGAATTTTACAGAAATCAGACGTTCAGCTTTGTCTCGACGGATGTTATCACCGAATTTCTCGAAGCCAAAGCACAGGGAATAAATGCCAAACCGGTGATACTGGGGCCTGTCAGTTATCTTTTATTAGGAAAAGAAAAAGAAGCAGGCTTTCACAGGCTTGATTTATTAAAGTCTGTTTTGCCGGTATATAAGGAGGTTTTGGATAATTTGAAGCGGGCGGGAGCGGTTTATATACAATTGGATGAACCTTGTTTGACGCTTGATTTGGACAAGCCGGCGGAACAGGCGTTCCGCGAAGCCTATCCTTATTTTGCACAGGAATGTCCCGGAATAAAAATACTGCTGGCGACCTATTTCGGAGCGTTGGGCGAAAATCTTCCGCTTGTCTGTTCATTGCCCGTCGATACGTTGCACTTGGATTTGGTACGGGCGCCGGAACAGTTGGATGATGCGTTGAAGCAAATCCCAGACAGCATGTCTCTTTCCCTAGGTATTGTTGACGGGCGGAACATCTGGAAAAACGATTATACGGAATCGCTGACAACAATAAACAAAGTGGTAAAAGCAGTTGGCGACGAGCAGATATGGATTGCCCCCTCGTGTTCGCTTTTACACAGTCCTTGCGACCTGGATTTGGAAACGGATGAAGACGTTCTCCCCAGCAAGGTAAAGCGCTGGATGTCGTTTGCCAAACAAAAACTGAATGAAACGGTCGATTTATCCAAGCTGTCCGCATCCCGACCGGATAAGGAAACAGAAAACCGGCTTGCCAAAAACCGGAAAGCGCATCAAAGCCGCCTGTCGTCTGCGCTTATTCACGATTTAAACGTGCAGGCCCGTGTCGCTGCCGTTCAGGATAAAGATTTGGAAAGGGAATTGTCGTTCGGTGAACGGAAAAAGCTGCAATCCACAATCCTGAACCTGCCTCTCCTGCCCACAACCACCATCGGTTCTTTTCCGCAGACAAAAGAAGTGCGCGAAGCCCGTGCAAAATTCAAAAAAGGAAGTGTCTCCGAAAAGGACTATACGGATGTAATCCGGACATTTACGCAGGAAGCCGTAAAAATCCAGGAGGAAATCGGACTGGACATACTGGTTCACGGCGAATTTGAACGCAACGACATGGTCGAATATTTCGGCGAACAACTGAACGGTTTTGCCTTTACCCAAAACGGTTGGGTACAAAGTTACGGTTCGCGTTGCGTGAAGCCGCCGGTGATATACGGCGACGTTTCCCGTCCTGCATCCATGACGGTGAGGTGGATAAATTATGCACAATCGCTGACAGACAAACCGGTAAAAGGAATGTTGACCGGTCCCGTGACCATTCTGCAATGGTCTTTCGTCCGTAACGACCAGCCCCGTCCGGCGACAGCCCTACAAATTGCATTGGCTATCCGCGACGAAGTGTCGGATTTGGAACAGTCCGGCGTGAAAATTATTCAGGTTGACGAGCCTGCAATACGCGAAGGATTGCCGTTGCGCAAAGCCGATTGGGCGGAATATCTCGACTGGGCGGTCAAAGCCTTCCGCCTGTCGATGTCGTCGGCGCAGCCTCAAACGCAGGTGCATACGCATATGTGTTATTCGGAGTTCAACGATATTATCACTTCTATCGCGGCCATGGACGCTGATGTGATAACCATCGAAACATCTCGTTCGCAAATGGAATTGCTGGACGCGTTTATCAACTTTAAATATCCGAACGATATTGGCCCCGGCGTTTATGATATTCATTCGCCGCGCGTTCCTTCGGTCGCCGAAATAGAAAATCTGTTGCGAAAGGCAATGAAACTGATACCCGCCGGTCAGTTATGGGTAAATCCCGATTGCGGCTTGAAAACCCGGAATTGGGACGAGACTGTTCAGTCTCTTAAAAACATGGTGCAGGCAGCGAAAAACATCCGCTCATGAGGACGTACTACTCGGTAGAGTGTCTACCCAACGTTTGATGAAGCCTGCTGTATCGGTGGAGCCTCCTCTATGGCAACCAAAGCAGTCAGCTACACTGGCGCCGGAACCATCGAATTTCTGGTAGACAAACACCGCAACTTCTTCTTTCTGGAAATGAACACCCGCCTGCAAGTCGAACATCCCATCACGGAAGCCGTGTTGGGCGTCGACCTGGTGAAAGAACAGAAGGCATAGTGGCCAACCAACCCGCCTTTCTCGCCGGCGTGCTCGACATCGACAGTTCCATTGTAAAATAAAAAATAAGCATTATGAATTATATTCAGGATTTTTTTACAACACAGAGCATTGCGTCCACCGTGCTGTATCTGTGTCTAACGGCTTTCACCGGCGTAGCGCTTGGGAAACTCGGAATAAAAAGCATTAAGCCGGGAGTCGCTGGAGTATTGTTTAGCGGTATTCTCATCGCTCATTGTGGAGCGCCGGTAGACGAGCATATTCTTCATTTTGTCCGTGACTTCGGACTGATTTTGTTCGTTTACAGTATCGGGCTTAACATGGGTCCTCGCTTTTTTTCCTCCTTTAAAAAAGACGGATTACTGTTGAATCTTTTTGCCATTGGCGCTGTTTTGGGTGGATTCGGTATTGCTTGTTTGATATATTTTCTTACCGATTTGTCACCAGCCATTATTGTCGGGATTCTGTGCGGCGCCGTTACTAATACACCCAGCCTTGGAGCTGCACAACAAACACTCGCAGAACAGGGAGTAGCCGCGTCAACAGTTTCCGAAACGGGTATGGCTTACGCTGTGGCTTATCCGCTCGGGATTGTTGGAATCATCATTACCATGCTGTTAATCCGGTTAATTTTCAAGATAAATGTCAATTCCGAGATTAAAAGTTACACCGAAGCGTTGGGTGGCAACGAAACCAAACTGCAAAGTGTGAGAATAACGGTCGTAAATCCGGGACTGTTTGATAAAACCATTGATTACGTCAAACATATTATGGATAAAGAACTGGCGATTTCTCGGATTATCAGGGGCAGTGAATCTATTATTGCTACCGACGACGTAATCGTCCGGCAGGGTGATATTATCTGCGGTGTTTCAGCCCAAAACAGGATAGAAATAGTAGCCTTTAAAATAGGCAAGGTAGAAATCGTGAAAACGCCCGAAGATATTTCCGGCCCTTTGGCTATGATAAATGTTTTATTGACCAATCAGGAGTTGGCTGGAAAAACAATTGAGCAGGTAGGTATTTACCGCCGCTATCCAGCCAATATCACCCGCATATTCCGGTCGGGCATGAAAATCCTCCCGACTTTGGAAACAACGCTGGAACTGGGCGATACGGTACGGGTAGTAGGAAAAAAAGAAATCCTGAACGATGTAAAAAAAGAGCTGGGCGATTCGGTAAACGAACTTGCCAAACCCAATATCTTTTCGATTTTCCTTGGCATTTTTGCGGGAATTCTGCTGGGCAGCATCCCGATTTTCATTCCCGGTCTTCCTGCTCCTGCTAAACTTGGACTTGCCGGAGGGCCTCTTTTAATTGCCATCATATTAGGTTATAAAGGTCGTATAGGCAAGATGATTTTTTACATGACGCCGGGAGCCAATCTCTTTATGAAGGAATTTGGGATTATACTGTTTTTGTCGTGTGTTGGTTTATTGTCCGGTGAAAAATTTGTAGAAACGATTCAAAACGGCGGATGGCAATGGGTACTTTATGGCGTTGCAATTACTTTGATACCCATTCTGGCAGTGGGAATTATTGCCCGGATAATGAAAGTAAATTACCTGAAAATATGCGGCTGCGTGGCCGGTGCCATGACCGATCCGCCTGCCTTGGAATTTGCAAACAACATTGCGCCAGTTCAGGCGCAAGCCGCGGCTTATGCAACTGTATATCCGTTTATTATGTTTTTAAGGGTTCTTTTGGCGCAAACACTTGTTTTGATGTTCCTATAATAGGGCAATAATTAGATATTTATTAAGAATAAAAAGAGATGAAACAGTTTACAAAAACAAAATTTTCCCGTTTGATAAAGAAATCTTCGGCTAAAAATATTCATCCATTAACCATGGAAAATGCATATGATGAATTTGCCGGAACTGTATTTGCGGAAAGCGCCGAAACTTCGGACATACTTGTTTTTCATCAGGCGCTTTGTTACGCTCAGATTGAACTCATTAGTAACTGCCCTGACTGCGTATTTGAACAAAGCTATCTGGTTGCTTGAAACGCAGATTAATTTTGTCAAATAAAACAGGCAATTACGACACATAAGAAACATTTGAATTGGACAGGCAGTATCGCTGAGTGGGTGGAACTGATATATGCCTTGTACACTGTAAAGCGAATCAACAATGGCAAAACCTCCCTCAAAGAACTGTTTCTGCAAATGGGCGAAATCTTTGGCTTCGAGGTAAAGGAGTTTGCCGTCTATTTCATGAACATTAAACACCGGACAGACGGACATCGGACAAAATTCATAGATTTGCTGCGGGATACCGTATTGGAAAGAATGGAGAATGCCGACCGGAAATCATCGCGAAAGTAACCTGGTGCTGAATTGTAAATTCAATTATTCCATTTATTTTGGGGTTTCTGCCAAAAATATTATACTTTTCCCCTATAAATTCCTTCAAAGATCGTAATAAACATAGTATCGCCTTATGTTGCGATTTTCCCCTGCGAGTTTGGCTCATCTTTTTAGACAG
>JAITJX010000193.1 GCA_031278765.1 Tannerella sp.
ATACAAACCGCTACCCTTTACAAAACGAAAATTTGTAGTGCACAAATCGGAATTTGAAAAAATGGACTTGGCCTTTTTTACAGCATTTTATAATCTGATGAACTGCAATGTGGGGTAAAATTGTTCAGGTCTTGTTAATTTGACTTGAGAGGATGTGTTGAATTTTTGACGCGCCTTCATGTATAACCTTCCGATACGCAGAGAGAGAGAATATGACCCGTAAAATGCCGTTCGGAGGCTATACTTGTGCGTTGGGATATTGAAACCGGCAGTACAAAAATCCGGAAAATTATGAATAACGAAATACTATTTTTGTTTCTTGTCCGTTTAAAAGTCATGAAGAATCATAAAAACAATTAAAACTACAATATGAAGAAGATAAAATTCAAGTATCTTTTTATGGTCGCAATCGCGGCGTTTTTATCTTCCTGCGGCAGTAACAAGAACATTGCCTATTTTCAGGATATAGAAAAGTATGGACAGAATTTCAAGTCTGCCGATTATTACAAATACGAGCCTGTAATCAAATCCAACGACCAGTTGAGGATTACCGTATCGGCGCCGGCGCTGTACCAGGAAAAAGTTGCGCAGTTCAACCTTCCCGTATCAAGTTATCTGACGCCGGGAGAAACCAACCTCACCTCCACACCTTCTTTACCAACATATCATGTAGACAAGGAAGGAATCATCAATTTTCCGGTTTTGGGTAAATTGAAACTTGCAGGGATGACCAAACAGGAAGCGATGAATTACATAGAAAAACGGATTGCCGATTACATCAGGGAAAAAGTGATCGTGAATTTGGAAGTTGCTTCGTTTAATATTTCTGTTCATGGCGAAGTTTTCAAACCCGGACCGGTAAAATTAACAAACGAGAGGATATCCGTTCTTGCCGCGCTTGGCGCGGCAGGCGGAATAACGGTTTACGGAGACAAGACAAATGTATTGCTGGTACGAGACAACAATGGAACGATTGAACATTGCAAGTTTGACCTGACGCAGTCGGATATTTTCAATTCGCCTTATTTTTACCTGCATCAGAACGACATGCTGTTTGTGGAATCCACGAAAAGCCGGATGCAGGACAGTGAATATGGCCAGGCCGACAATTACAAGCTGAACAGGTTTTCAGTCATCCTTTCGGCCATTTCAAGTATTACGACCATAGTTGCATTGTTGATAGTCAATAATAAAAAATGATTATTTATATTATGAGTACGGAAAACAAAGATCAGAAGAGTGAGCTGGAATACCTCAAAGAAACGTTTTTATTTCTGTTGAAGTATTGGTATTGTTTTGTGATTACAATGGCTGTCTGTGTTGTAATAGCGGTCATTTACATTAAAAATAAGAAGCCCGTATTGCGCGTAGTCTCAACGGTGAGCCTTCGCCACGACGAATCCATCATAAGCGGGGCATCCATGGGCAAAAGCAATTCTGTATTGAGCGCTTTCGGATTCGGAGGCGGCTCGGAAAACATCGAAGACGAATCTATTAAAATGGGCTCCCATGGCTATGTGAAAAAAGTGATAAGAGAACTTGGACTGAATGTAGAATACACGAAACCGGGATTTCTCGGACTTGGCGCTACGAAACTCTATGACAAGTCGCCCGTCGTCCTGAGCGTTGATAAGGCAAGGGCTGACACGCTCACGCCCGTAATTGTCTTTAAACTCGGCATCGGTAAGGATATTACAAAAGTCAGGATGAAAACAGGCAGGAAAACCATCGGGCAATACGAGATCAAGTCGTTCCCTGCCGAAGTGGAGACGCCATACGGCAAGTTTGTTTTTTCAAAGTCAGAGTATTATGACGGATATAATAAACCATTGAATGTGAATATTCTGTATTCGAATTATGATTACATGGCGCAGATATACCGTACGGCGATAGAAGTGGATTTTGAAAAAAAGACTTCGGACCTTATCAACATGAAGATGGTTTCGGACAACGTGCTCGCGGCAAAAGCGTTCATCAATACATTGATCGCCAATTATAATCAGGAATGGAACACAGACAAGGAGACGGTAAGCAAAAGTACGGAAAGTTATATCAGCAGTTACTTGGCAAGTACAATAGAGAATCTTTACAAAGCGGACATGAATATTAAAAATTTCAAGGACAAATACAACCTGACCGACATTGAAGCCGACGTAAAATATTATTTTGCGGCAAGCGGCGAATTGCAGCCCGCTATCATGGAAGCGACCAGCCAGTTGAAAATGATTGAAATCATTGTTGGATTCGTCCAGGACGAGAAGAATAAATATGCTTTGATACCTTACAATGTGGCTTCGGACAACATGTCCATTTCAGAAGTTACAAGTCGGTACAACGATATACTGTCGAAACGCAACGACATGTACAGCGCATCCGAACGCAGCAATATAGCCAAATCGCTGGATGAACAGATAGAACTTCAACGGAACGTATTGATACAGTCTTTAAACAACATGAAAGAAGGACTGAAAATAACATTGAATGCCCTGAAAAGCAAGGAAAAGGAATTTGCTGCAAAATTAAGTTACATACCTTCGATTGAAAGGGATTACATACAGTTGAAAAGGGAACAGGAGATCCAGCAGGCAATGTATCTTGTATTGCTGGAAATGCAGGTTGAGACAGGAGTAAAAGGCGTAAGCCTCCTTCCGAAACTGAAAGTAATCGATGCGCCCTACGCGGAATTGAAACCCGTAGAACCCAACATGATAAAAATAGCGCTCACGGTAATTCTGTTAGGAGGGTTTATACTTCCGGTTTCCTTTATTTACTCAATACCTTATTTTAAGAATCGCAGTAAAAGGAAAAAAGATGTTCGGGGTCTTCAGGGATAAGATAGTGGCGTTTTTCAACGAGGGACATGAACGTACCGTCCTGACCAAAAAGAATATTGCCGCTTCCTTTGCAATAAAAGGAATCACGATACTTATTTCTTTTATTCTCGTTCCAATGACTATCAATTATGTCAATCCGGAACGGAATGGTATTTGGTTTGTGTTGTATTCGATGATTTTTTGGCTCAATCTCTTTGATATTGGTTTGGGCAACGGGATGAAAAACCGCCTTGCCGAGGCCAAAGCCGCAGGCGACAACGAATTGTGCAGGAAATATGTCAGTTCCACATACGCTATTTGCGGCCTGATATGTTTGGGGATAGCGCTGTTGTTTAGCCTGATTAATCCCTTTTTGGACTGGATGAAAATACTCAAGACCGTGCCGGTGGTTTATGCCGGAGAAATCTTGGCGCTGGTATGGATTATTTTCATTTCTTTTTGCTTCACTTTCATCTTAAATTTGTTAAAGATGGTAATAGCCGCCGACCAGCGTCCTGCCATTGCTTCGTTTCTCGACATGCTGGGACAATTGCTGACGCTGTTGGGTATTTTCGTCCTGACGAAAACGGTTTCGCCTTCGCTGGTTTCTTTAGGATGGGTAACGGGTTTTGCGCCGGTGGCCGTTTTGCTGATAGCCAATATTGTCTTGTTTAATACCCGATATAAAACATGGCGTCCTTCGTTTCGATTCGTTGATTTTAAGGTGACGGGCAATATGATAAATCTGGGCGTCAAGTTTTTTATTGCCTCCTGTTCTTCCCTGTTAGTGATGCAATCGTTGCCGTTCCTGATACAGCGGATAGCCAATTCGGTAGAAGTAACCAATTTCAATGTGTCGTTCAAAGTCTTTTCCGTTGCCTTGAATATCGTCGGCATTATGATTTTACCATACTGGAGTTCATTTACGGATGCGTATGCGCAAAATGATTACGAATGGATGAAAAAAACCGTGCGCCGGCTGTACCGGTTTTTTATCGGTTTACTGACAGTTCAGATCATTATGCTGGCTTTATCTCCTGTTATCTACTACCTCTGGATTAATTACTGGATGAAAGACGGTCCCGGCAATCTGGATATTTCTTTTTGGACGTCTGCATCCGTATGCCTGTTTGTTTGCGTCCTGTGCTGGTTGAATATTTGTATTTACCCGTTAAACGGGATGGGCAAAGTCACGTTGCAAGTGTACAGTTCCGTTGTAGAGATGCTGCTGTTCGTTCCGGTTGTCTGGTATTTGGGGAAAACCTGGGGTATGGTTGGGGTTATTTTGTCGCCGGTGATTGTCTATTTTCCCCGTATGATATGGGCGCCGGTGCAATTGCGCAAACTGATTAATAAAACATCTACAGGAATATGGAACCGATAAAGAAAGTTGCTGTTTTTACTTTAGGAGATTCCGGTCGATTGGCGACATGGTCGAATATGCCTTTCTTTTTTACCGAGACATTGATTGCTAAAGGCATTATCATGAATATACTGGAAAACAATCTCTATCCGGTTTTATGCAGCCGGGTGCACAATGCTGTAAAAACGTTTACCTGGGACGCCTGCACAGGCATGATAATCGCAAAAATAGAACAACTTATAGATTGAAGATAAAGGATGATATTTTTTGGAATCGTATTATTTGCTATAGCTCTGTATATATGGGATCGCAAAATTCCGGCGCTGCTTATCTTTTTCCTGCTCCTGACGTCCGGTTTTAACCTTATTCCCGAAGAGATGACCGAATCGCTGTTCTTTTCCAAGGGGATGGATTATGCGATAGTCATGCTTTTTGTGATTGTTGTTATCGACGCTTTTTGCATAAAAGGATATTTGAAGCCCGACCGCCTGATTTATTTATACCTGCTGTTTTGTGCATATCTGGCGGTATGTATCTTTTATAATAAATTCATAACAGGCGTCGGTTGGAGTGAAATTATCCGGACTTGCCGCTATCACTTTTTATGGGTTGCCTGTCTTGTTTTCCGTAGCCTGTCGAAAGCGCGGCTGGAAGTTTTATTGAAATGCCAGTTCCTTGTAACGTTTTTTTGTTCCGTATTGTATCTTCTGCAAATATTTCTGGATGAATCAATTTTTAATGAAGGGGCAGTCAGTTCGGTGGAACTGTTTGGCATGAAAATAACGAGGTTTTACAACCAGCCGGATATGCTTCATTTTTTTGTGTTTATGGCCATTTATTGCAATCCATATAAAGGGATGGTGAAATATGTAACGACAGCCATACTTGTTATTGCCTTGCTTGCGGCATTCCATCGCAGTTTGACAGGTTCGTTCCTTGTTGCCGTAGCAGTGGGATGTATGATTCAACTTCCCCGTTTGCAAAGAATAAAAATATTGACTGTCGCTTCCGTAGTTTCAGTGTTTGTTGTCGTCTTTGCCGGATATATGTTTGTTCATTCCCGTACCTTCATTGATATTCAGCGCGTCGCTTCGGGGAATGTCGTTGATGCGGAAATTGATATAGAAGACTTGCAAGCGTCTACATTTACATTCCGGATAATGCATCTTTTGGAACGCAATCAGTATCTTTTGGACAATCCGGTAGCCATGTTCACGGGCGCAGGATTGATGACGGAAGATTCCAAGATGACCTATTCCCTGTTTGATTTTGACGTCGGCTTGGCGGAAGAATTATCAGGACAGACCGTCCAACTGGATACAGGCGATATTTCTTATTCTGTTTTGTTATTGCGGTATGGTTATTTGGGAACTTTCTTGAATTTGCTCCTGTTCGTATATTTGGCAGTCTTTTTTTATAAAAACAGGAAAAACAAATATGGGCTTTCTTCATTTCTTTTTCTGATTATGTCGTTTGGGACGTCCTTTTTTTCGGCCAATCTTATCATGCCGATAACATTTGTATTGCCGTTAATTACTTATTGTATGATTAAAAAAATGGAAAAACCTGTTTTGGAATGAATAACCACGTGAAAATATCGGTCTTAACGTCGCTTTACCGTTGCCGGGAATTTCTGGAAGGTTATTTCAAGCACCTTTCGGAAATCAACGGAACGGATGAAATAGAGGTTCTGTTATTGCATAACGATCCGCAGGAAGATGAAACGGAAATCATTAATCGCTGGTTGCCGAAAGTGCCGTTTGCCCGTCACATCATTATTCCCGAACGCGAAAGTTTATACAGTTCGTGGAATCGCGGTATCCGTTTGGCGCAAGGAGAGTATATTACGGTTTGGAACGTCGATGATGTGCGTTTCCCTGATAGCATTTTGCAGCAGGCTGAGGCGCTGGATAAAAATCCGCAGGCGGCTATGGCTTATGGGGATATATGGATTTCGGATAAATACGGGGTACAGAGAACGAAGAAGACCAACAGTCCCATTGATAACAGGCTGAACCATAAAAAATTCTTATCGGGATATTATGTATCCTGCTTTCAAATGTGGCGAAAATCCATTCATGAAATAATTGGTTATTACGATGAACAATTCAAATGTTCCGCTGATTTCGATTTTCAGATTCGGGCAGCATTGCATTTTTCATTTGTGAAAACAGAAGAGCCTTTAGGGATTTATCTTGAAGGCCAGCCGCATAAATTGAGCGCCAATGGTATGCAAGAATTAGAAAATAATATCATATATTTGCGTTATGGCGTTTATGACAAAATCAATTTGTTTATGCTCGGTGTATCTAAAAAAAAGTACAGAAAGGATGAAATTTTGCAATTCGGCAAATGGAAACCGCCGGTAGACAAATGTTACGTAAACGGATTCAATAAAACGCTCGGTATTATAATTGCTTTGAACAAACAGATGTTACAAATAAATTTACAAAACATGAAAGTTGTTTTCAAATTATTCAAAGGGAAGAAAAAATTTCAAGCATTGTTTAAGTTCTTGTTAAGAATTTCATTGTCAGGGCTTAATTATGGAGGTGGAACAAACTTTCAAAATAGTGGAGAACTGTGGCTATTAAAATATTTGCAAAAGCAAAAAGATAAAAACAGTACTAAACTTGTTTTGTTCGATGTTGGGGGCAATCAAGGGAAATATGCAATGGAGATGGCGAATATTTTTGGACAAAAAGCATCCGTTTTCTCTTTTGAGCCTTCGGTAGATACATACAAGATGCTTTTAGAAACAGTAAAAAGTATTGATACGATTCATCCCTTTAATTTTGGCTTTAGCAATAAAGAGCAGAGTCTTTCACTTTATACTAATGAAAAAGATTCGGGGATAGCCCCTGTATATAAAAGGAATCTTGACTATTTTTATACAAAAATGTATGAAAGCGAAACAATACATTTGTCTACAATTGATAAGTTTTGCAAAGAAAATGAAATTGACTCCATTTATTTCCTGAAATTAGATGTTGAAGGACATGAACTGTCTGTTTTACAAGGAGCTAAACAAATGATTGTTAATGGAAAAATTGACTATATCCAAATCGAATTTGGAGGCTGCAACATTGATTCAAGAACGTATTTTCAGGATTTTTACTATTTTCTCAAAGATAAATACCATTTATACAGGATTTTAAGGGATGGAATAGATGAAATACCTTTATATGATGAATCTCTGGAAATATTCTTGACTTTTAACTTTTTGGCAATAAAAAAATAAAATATATGTTACCAATTCTCAAAAGAATTTATAAAATTTCTGTTTTTTACGGCTTCGACCCTAAACGCCTTGTGGGTGCATTCAAAGCCAAACGGGACAAAGCGTTTTTATCCGAATTTGCAGAAATAAAGCGACAGCAGGGAAACGACGCTTCCTTTCAATGGGGCAATACAAATCCTGTGCTGACGGAAAAAAACGAAGAAGGCGGTACGATGAAGGGTGTTTATTTTCATCAGGACTTATATGTGGCGCGGCTTATTTATGAAGCGAATCCGCAAAAACACTTGGATATAGGTTCGCGAGTAGATGGTTTTGTTGCGCATGTGGCTTCTTTCAGACCCATCGAATTGATTGATATTCGTCCGATAAACAGTACGGTGAAGAATATTTCTTTCCGGCAGGCGGACTTGATGCATTTGCCGGAAGATTTGATTGATTATTGCGATTCCATATCTTCGCTGCATGCGATTGAACATTTTGGACTGGGCCGTTACGGCGACCCGATTGACTACTATGGTCATTTGAAAGGGATAAACAATATCACAAAAATACTCAAAAAAGGAGGCGTTTTTTATTTTTCCGTTCCAATGGGAAGTATGCAAAGAATAGAATTCAACGAGCAACGGGTCTTTTCCCTGGATTATCTGATGCAGATTTTAACTCCCGAATATACGCTCAAATCGTTTGCGTATATAACCGACAAGGGCGATTTGGTGGAAAATGCAGAATTGACGAGAGAAAACATTAAATCAAGTTTTTCGTGCTGGTACGGATGCGCTGTTTTTACGCTGATAAAAAAGTAACTAATATAATTAAAAACATAAAATGTCGAATAACAAAATCAGTACGATTATTTTTTCTTTCGACCGCGCAATGCAGTTGTCATTACTTTTAAAGAGCCTCGTGCAATACGATATTTTTAATCGTTTGAACATTAATATCCTATTCTGCTGTTCCTCGCCGGATTACAGGAAAGCATACGAAAAACTGCAAAGTCAATATTCACAATTCGGATGGATAGAAGAAACCATTTTTAATAAGCCCAAACTCAATTCCGATTTTGATTTTTTTTATTGGCATAATTTCTACTGGTGGGTAAAATATAAGTATTTACGTAAATATAAAAGTAACTTCAAACAGATAATCTTGCAGATTTTGTCTGGCAATCGGAATGAATCGGTCATGTTTTTAACCGATGACAGCGTTTTTTATCGCAACCTCGAAATTCCGGATATTACAGATGAAAAATCGGGATTTAGCCTAAGGCATGGCATGCACCTTTCCAGCGGTAAATACAAAAAAATGGAGAACGGTATCGAATGGAATGTGTATGAAAACGACGAAATTACCGACTGGGGCTATCCTTTTTCAATCGACGGACACATTTACAATAAAGCCGCTCTATTAAAAATCATCCGAAAAATCATTTTCAATAATCCGAATACGATGGAAGGCAATATCGCTTGCTATTTCAAAGAAAAACATTTACCTCCACAAATGAAAGCAAACAAATGCAGTTGTTTGGTAGGGTTTGAACTGAATTGCGTGCAGTCGGTTGCCGATAATCATCATTTGGGAATTTCGCAAAAGCAATTAAACCGATACTTCCTGGACGATTATCAACTGCAAATTCAATTCAATATCGATCAAATTGAATATTTCAGGCCGGCAATTGAATATATTTGCGTGCAAAAAAAGGAAGAACAAATAAAAATTTATCCTCAATGAAAGAAGAAATCGGCATTTCCATCATAACGCCCGTCTATAACCGGCAGGATTGCGTCGGAAGGTGCATTGAAAGCGTAGTCGGTCAGCATTATTCAAACATTGAACACTGGATAGTCGACGACGGATCGACCGATGCGACCTGTTCTATCATCGAGGAATACGCCCGCCAGTATCCGTTTATCTGTTTTCACCGGTTTGAAAAAAACAGGGGAGTAAATGCAGCCCGTAACCATGCCATACAAAACAGTTCCAGAGATTTCATCCTGTTTCTCGACAGCGACGATTATTTTGTGGAAAATGCCCTGCATACAATCAATCACACTCTTTCGGAACATCCCGGATACCATCATTATTTGTTTGCGCAGGATGACAGGATAGGTTATTACGAACAAAATCCTTTGTTGCGGGGAGCAAATGCCGAAATTACGTTTGCCGATTTTTTGAAGGGGAAAGCCGGCGGCGATTTTCTGCACGTCGTATCCGCTCCTTTGTTGCAGACATTTC
>JAITJX010000124.1 GCA_031278765.1 Tannerella sp.
TACAGTTTCTTTGAGAAAAAACCGGCTATAAAGTTTGAGCGTTCCCTGCCCTCCGGACAGTTCGAATTGTTCTATTAATCAACAAATTACACGTTAAATTTATAAATCGGCCAATGCTCGAAAAAAAAAATCGAGCTAAAACTTTTGTGTTTCTTTCTGTGAAAAGCATGTGTTAAAATTTTTTAATTCATTACATCGAACTCATGCGAATAGAATCAAGAGAATTGGCGGTGGAGTTGGACACGTTGATAAAATAAAATTTATTTTCCACTTTTTGTTTTCGTTCCATCGTCAAATCTCTTTTTGTCGCAATAACCGCCATTATAAACGAAAACGAAAGCAGGATTGCGTCTGCTTTCGTTTTCTTCATTCAGCGAGGTTGTTTAATTCTTATTTCTTCTTTTTTAAATCAAGGAGTTTGGCGGTTTCTCTCGTGAGCGCTTTTTTGAGTTTCTTTCGTTCGCCGTAGAACTTACTTTTGGGAGTGGCGCCCGAAGCGGACGAAAGCGTTGTGAAGGTTTCGGCGACCAGGTCTCCGTAACCGTGGATGCCGTTGGCGTTGAACGGGGAGACGACTATGATATATTCGGTAGCAGGTTCTAATGATTCCCATACCCAGTCATCGATTTCCGGCGCAAGGTACAAATAGCCATAAAAGGCCAGGTATTGTCTGATATATTCTTCGCCGTAGTCGGCCAGTATTTCCTCGTATTCTTCCCTGACAAACAGTCCGTCGTAGAAACCGAATGCGCCTGCTCCTGCCGAGGCTACAACTATTCCTGCCGAAGAAGAGGTGATGTTCGACACGGTAATGGTGGCGCTTGCCTGCGCCAGGTTGTCCTGGTATGCGGGAGATGCAAATTCATGTTTTATTACTTCCGGATGAGGTTCTCCTGCGTTGTCATAGAGCAATACTGCGAGGTAATATTCATAACCTGTTTCGCCATTGAGTTCCCATGTTTCGGCGCTTGGTTCGCCTGTGGGGTAAAAGTTGCCTATCAATTCCATGAACATGACCTCGTCGCCTCCCGTAAATTCATCTACAAAGATTTGATAGAGTTCTTTCGAGATGACGTATGCGGCATAGGCGGAGACGCTTGAGTTGGGTGTAATGGTCGTATTTGCTCTCATGACGTTCAAATCGTTGACGGTGATCTGTGCGTTCGGCGGCACGGGACGTTCCAGGGTGGTAAATTCGGCCTGCGCCCATTCGCTGACTTCGTCGCCTCTTGTTGCTCGCACACTCCAGGTATATGTTGTAGCAGGCTCAAGTTCGTTTAGAACATGTTTTGTGCCGGATACCTGATAGATGTTGTCGCCTGTTTTTACTTCATACTTTCTTTCTTCGCCCGACCATGAGAGTTCGGCGATTCTGTACGAAACGACAGCGTTCAGGTCAGTGGGTTGCGAAGGGAGTGGAAGCGTCCGGAAGGAGTGTTCCATCCGGTCGCTGTATGTACCGCCTTTGACAGCTCTTACCGACCAGCGAAAATCTGTATCGGGCGTGAGGCGCTTCACCGCCAGGCCTCTGTTAGCCGTAACCCAGACGGAATCGCCCATAACGACTTCATATTCATCGCCGACGCCTCCCCATCCCAGTAATGCCGTATAAGATGTGATGCCGGAAACGTTTAAATCGCTGGGCGTCCAAATCTCTTCTTTTTCTTCGCACGAGAGGGCGCATATCATAAGCGTCGCCAATACTGTTATTAATTTTATACTTTTCATTGTTTTACTGATTTATTATTTTACCAACACTACATCTTGCAATATATAATATTGACCGTTATATGAAGCGGACGAAGGCGTTGCCGTCGTGAAAAAAACGGGCAGGATGCCGTTTATCGTCTGGCCTGTCCATGAGCCGTTGTTGCCGAATCTGTATGTCATCTGTGATGCGGAGGCATCGATTGCGGCTTCATACGTTGCGGTTGAGGACCATGTAAACATACCTTGCTCCGAAATGATACACATGTAAACGTATTCTCCTCCGTATACGCCCAGATATTGCCCTCCGGCCAGATTCAAATGTGCGTTTGAAGCGTTCCATGTCACTTCGCAGGCGCCGGAAGCGGTTGGCGAAACGGGAATGCCCGATAAAACATAGGATTGTCCTGCTGTTTTTTGGGTAAATGTTACTTTCACGCCGGTTGGATTGTCGCGGTATTTGAGCGTCCATTCTCCCAGAAGGTCTTCGTATGACATGATTTGATTGATCTGTATTTTCCTGACAAGATTTCCCATCGTTACATCAATGTCTGCAAAACGGGGCGTGGCTGTCTCCGTGAGGGTGATGCTGATTTTTTGACCGCTAACGGAACAGCTTATCCAGTCTGCGTTCGCGCTTACCTGAAAGGGTGCGGAACTTTTAACCGCGTTTATCTCTTTTGTTCCTCCGGAGAAGGAAAAAGACAGGGTGGTATAGTCCAGCACCAGTATGGGAGCATATTGATTTACGGGAACGGCGATCGTTTCTCCGTCTGCCGAAATGGTTATCAGGGTTGAACGTCCCATTTGATCGCCGTTGGGAGTTACGGTGACGTTTATCCGCTGTCCCGAAACACTTACCGTACACCATGAGGCTTCTGCCGATGCGGAGATGTTTCCTTTTGCCGAGACGTCAATGTATCCGTTGCCGCCTGCGGCTTCAAAGTTGACATCCGCTTTCGTTACGGTCGGTTTGAAGGTTTCTTTTTCGTCTTCGCTGCATCCTGAGAGGTACAGGATGCAGGTCAATAATAATGATATTTTTATTAAGTTTTTCATACGCATATTATTTTTTAGTCATAATAATATCAACAAAACGACAGTCAGCTGTGGGTTCGGCAGAATATCTTCCTGCATTTCCCCCGCTTGAAGTTAGCATCCAGAGTATCCATCCGCGAATACGTTCGGGATAAAAGGAGCCGTTTCCATAATCGACCCATGTAATCACGGGTTTCTCTCTGTCTACTTTATCCCAGACGCCATGCTGTCCGGGGGAGGAATAAACGCCCGGCCATAAATTTCCTTCACCAACAACCATCCATGGGGCGAAGTTTATTATATTTTCGCCATAGACGTCTATGTTTTGCGGGCTGAGGGTCAATCGTCCGGAGCCGCTTTCATATTTCAGGACAATTGTTCTGTCGGGTTTGGATGGCCACAGGCCTCTGAGGTAGAAAGTTTTTCCATCTTTGAGCAGAGTTACAGGTCGTGTAGTGCGCGTTCCCGCATCGGCACTTATTTGATATGAAAAATCCCATGCTCCTTCATAGGTTGCCGGCGGCAAGTAGTCGTCCGGTACTCTGGCACGAAATGTAATGTCCGTAGCGCCTTGATCAACACATTTGAGAGCCAGATTTGTTTCATCCCATGTGAAATTTAAAAGATTATACTGCCCAATGGTTATCGTATCGTAGAGACATATCCCTGAAAGGGTGTAAATGAATCTTTGCTGTTGTGTTATTCCTTCAAATTCAAACTGTATGCTTCTTTCCGTTGAAGAAAGCACAGCGTTCGCAATGCTATCCGTTCCGAGGTGAATATCAAAATATCCGTAATCGCAGGATTCTTCTATTCTCAAGAGTTCATTCAAATAGTCATCCCAGTTTTTATTTGCAGGGAAGGGCGTCATTACTATCATGTTGTGGTGTTTTTTCCCTGAGAGGACAATTTTTTCAGCAGAACCTTCCATGAATATAAATTCATAGTCGCCCATGTAACCATCGGGAGGTGAATATCCCGGATCCGAAAAAATATGGAACAGTTCATTGTAGGTATCAAAGGTCAATACAGGTCCGTCGCTTGTAATAAGGCGGTAATTCGATGCAGTCGTACCTTCTTCTCCTTCCAGCGCCACCGTGACTTCGCCCCTGGCATTGAAAGAGCAGAGGAAAATGTACCCTCCCAAATCGGAAAAATATTCCATTATCCAGCCATTGGGGGCATTTGTCAATAATTGCTGATACCTGAGCAGTTCTTTCTGTAATCTGACTGCTGCGGAGTCTTCAAACAAATCTTCTTCTTCTTTGACGCATGATGTAAACATCATGGGAAGAATACATAATAATATTAAAAATATCTTTTTCATCTTTTTCATCATTAAAATTTATTGAAATCCAGTTGCGGTACTTCTCCCGTACGTCTTTGTACAACGTCGCGTAATTCATACAGATCAACATTCCATGAATTTTGCAAATACTCTTTTATCATATCCAGCTTTTTGTTCAGAATACTGCTTCCGTTAGCGCCGGCAACAGCAAGTTGCGTATTCCACCATGTTTGATTGTGAGTAACAAAATTGGCGATAATCTCCACAAAATCTTCATCTACTGCGCTCTGTCCATAGGGCGTGATAAATCCGGCCTGTAAAGCTGCGGCATCGCTCTGGTTTATCCAGTTGTCGCCGATGTAATAGCCGTCTGATATTCTTTTGAAGTCAGGATCATAATGTTTGGTCTGGTGCAGGATGTGAGCAAATTCATGGTGCATGGTTCTGAAGTAATAACGGTTCAACAATTCGGCGTTGAGCGTCAATTCATTTACCATGTACAAAGTTACTTTCAATCCGCCTTCGGCCGTACCGAGCACAATACTTCCATTTACATTATAAGCAGGCGAACCTACCAGATGTATAATTTTAGGCACATATTTCCTTGTAAACTCAATGCCTGCCACTTCATCATAAGATTCCAGCCACAAGTATTTTACAATCACAGCCAGCATTTTCGACTTGTCCAAATCAGCCGGCGTCAGCTCATAATCTATATCGGATTCAATATCTTCCATACGGTATTTGAAATCAATATTGTAGGGATAGACATAATTTTCTACCAACCATCGGTCAAAAGCGTCGCGTTCGGGTGCTGATGTATCAAAGATAGAGCCTTCTAATTTTTCTTCCTTACAGGAGGAAAAATTTATTGCGACAATTATCAACAAAAACAAATATATCTTTTTCATTGGAGTTTATTTTTTGTCTGATTATTATTTATTTCTTGGATTTGGAGCCAGTCCTGCAGAGATCATGTCGCGCGGGAGTTGGATGGCTCGGCGGTGGTCATCTACCATCAGCGAATCGAGCAATGTAATATCCCCTTTGCGACTGATGGAGCGTCTGTAAATTTCTATACCGTACCGCTTGACGTCGAACCATCGCAATCCTTCATGAATGGTCAAAATCCTGCGGAGGTGCAAAATACAGTGGATAAGGTTTTCCTGATCTTCGGTAAGTGGAAAATCCGGATTCAGCCTCTGTTTAACGGTCGGCTGTTTAGGATCATAATAATCCAAATCCTTATAGTATTTAATAATTTTTTCTTTTTCCAACCCTGAGGATGTTGTAAACGCTTTGAGAAAAGTGTTTATATCGGTCGTAGCATTGTCCAAATCTCCATTCAAAGCATAAGCCTCAGCCCTGCATAACAATGTTTCGTCGGTAGTAAAAACGGGTATTACGCTGTGGGTATAACCAATCTGGGCAATAGGATCTGTATATTCAAACCAGTATCCGATTTTTACGGTATTTACTTTCCCGACAGTAAAGTTCACAGGAGGAAATCTTGTGGTTGTATATGCCCCCCATGGACCGGACGAGAAGGTGGTTTGACTGGCGACCTGCGTTGCATGCGTATAATAAGAACCATTGTAAAATGGCCCGTGCCATACTGCCCATATAGTAGTTGCCGGAATAAGTAACAAGTTGGCAGGTTCTGCATTATCTATAAAGGAATTCCACCGGATTTCAATATCCGAGGTACTTCCGAGAGTCGCCCAGTTTCTCAACACAACAGAAGGATTGCTTCCAAGCGTTTCTCCTGCTGCGGCTATTGCTTTGTCATATTTCTGATAATACAGATAGAAACGCGCAGCAAAAGCGTATGCTGCTTTACGGTTAAAATGATATTTGGGTACTGTATAAATATTATCGTCCAACAGAGGCAATCCTGCTTCGAGGTCGGTTGCTATTTTGATATATACACTATCCACCGTCCCTCTGGAATAGCGAGGGGTAACTGCTGTTTCGGGAGTTTTGATATAGGGGATGCCCAAATCCAGCGTGCTTGTAGTGCCCCAATGTTTGCTGAATACGTTTACTAAAGCAAAATGATTGTATGCACGGCAAAGCAACGCTTCACCCTTTTGCGGGTTAAGGCTTTCCGGGCTTCCCATTCTTTCAATGGCAGCCAGCGTCTCGTTTGCCGCTGCTATCGCTTTGTAGCTTGCCTGCCAAAATTCATGCGGGCTGTCATTATCTGTTTCGGTAGCATCCATCCAATAGAAAAACTCTGCCTGCGAGCGATCGTCGTAATTGCTTTTTTCTTCTATCCTGTCTGTATTGTCCGACATCATTTCCGTAATGGCGACAAATGTATTGGTGGGATATGCCGAAACCAGCATTTGTGTAACATTATCGTCGGATAAATCCACTTCTGTCCTGTTGTCAGGCTCTACATCCAGAAAATCATTACATGCAGCGCCGGAAAGGACTAAAAAAATGAGAAAAACTATATTTTTTTTCATATCTAAAATCATTTAAAAAATCAATTATAATTATAACCCCAATCGTAACGTCAGCGTAAATTGCTTGGGAACAGGGGCGGAAACGCCACCTGAACGGAAAAATTCAGGGTCCTGACCATTCAGTTTTTTATCGGCATACAACAGAAGCAGGTTGGTTGCCTGCAACCTGAGGGACAAATTGTCCATTTTGACGACATCCAGCAACGATTTGGGGAAATCGTACGTCAATGATACCTCTTTCAGACGCACAAAACCTCCGTCTGCAATACGTACGTCCGAATAATTATAGGCATTGTATCCGTAGGACAATGAGCGGTCATTACTGAATTCTCTATTTGTCAAAATCTTGGGAATACTGGTGATATTTTCATCTCCCGGCATCATCCATCTGTTTTTAAACTCGCGGGGCGTGGCCGTCAAATCGGAATATTCACTTTTGAATACGGGGTCCAGGCGAATTTTGTTGCCGCCCGAATAGGTTACAAAAACATTCAGGCGCAAATTCCGGTACTGGAAAATATTACCGAAACTGCCCGATATTGTCGGATTGGATGGACCTTCATAAATCAGGAAATCGACGTTGTCTCTTTCCTGAAAAGAGATGCCTGTTGTAGTAATTTCATCGTTTTGATCATAAAACAATGGCAGACCGTAGGCATCCAATCCTTTGAACGGTATGGAAAACAACGCTCTGTCGGCATAGCCTACTACGGCAAAACCGCTTCCGGTTACCAAATCAATAATTTGCGATTGCTGATCTAATTTGGTAATCTCCGTCGGAGTATATGCAAACAGGAAATCGGTGTTCCATGAAAAATCCTTTCTTACAACGTTTTTAGTAGATAAAGTCAATTCAACGCCATGCGATTTCATCGAAGCAACGTTCGCCAATTTAATGTTTTGTCCTCCAACTCCCTGTGTAATGACAGGACCTATCAAGTCATAATTGTTTCTCCTGAAAACATCAACGCTTAAATTAATTCTGTTGGAAAGAATTCCGAAATCGCCACCGATATTCAATTCATGCTTTTTTTCGTATGTCAGTTCTTCATTGGCTAATTCCAACTGTTGTAATCCCGATTCTTTCACGTTGGCGAACGGTCTCCACGGATTATAGTTTTTAATTATTGATTTGGCATTTGATACTGATTTCGGCGCGTCTGCCGTCAAACTGTAGGAAGCGCGCAGAGTGGCATGTGTCAATATCGGCCTGAGAGCATCGAAGAAGCTTTCTTCATGAATGTTCCAAGCGCCGCCAACATTCCATGTGGGCAACCACCGTGCCTGTATCGACCTTCCCAGCCGGTTATTTCCTTCATAAGCCCAGGTGACTTGCAGAGAATATTTGCCTTCGTATGAGTAGGTAGGATTAACGAAAAAAGACACGTAACGCGAAACCGTATTATTAAGCGAGTAATACTGGTTGTTTTCTTCGATGCCTTTCTTGAAAAATTCATAGATATAAAAAGGCGTTTCGCCTTTTGAGTATTGCAACCCCCAACCGTTAAAGAAAGTTTCTCCGCGCGAGACGGAATTGAGTTGCATTCCACCGAAAATATGTGCAATATGTGTATTATTAAATACTTTATGCCAATTAATCTGAGATCTGAAATCGTATGCCAGCATCTTATTACCGGTATTACGATAAATACCTCCCTGTGGCAAAACGGATATCGGATAACTGAACGGCTCGTCGGGATTATTGTACAACAATGTATTTCTATCCATGATGGTAGCATCGCCCATGGCGCGGTAAGATTGCGCTTGATTGGCATCGTCCAATACATGATGTTCCCGTAATACGGTATTGTATTTCACGGCTCCGATGGCAGAGAGTTCCAGGTCGGAATAGACTTTCCATTTTATTTCTCCCTGAAATTTCATATCCACAACGCCTATATCAATATAGTTGTTGTTCAATTCGTGTATAATATTGAACGGTGCATAGTTTCTTGTATAGAAGACATTCGGATCTAATGTTCTGGATGTATTCATGGCATAAGAATACGGATTGATATCAAAATCACGTTTTACTTCTCCTGCCACAACATCTATGCTCTGCGCTAATGTACCCGGCGCTTTCTGTTTGCGGTACGATGCATTCGATATCAGGTTTAAAGACAAATTGTCAAATATTTTATATGTGGTATTCAAATTTGCCGTATAACGGTTCACCGAACTTTGCAATGACCATCCCGGATCAATCAGAGCACTTATGGAGGCATACGTGGAAGCCTTTTCCGTACCCGACGAAATACTGACGGAATGGTTTTGCATAATGCTCGGACGAAACAGCTCCTCAAACCAGTTGGTATTACGCATTTCCGCTTCCTGAAGATACTGGTTCCTGACTTCCTGAAGGTTCAGCAGTCCGAATCCACCTTCCGATACCTGATTCAAAAGATGATACATTTGCCCATATACGCCACTTTCGCGATCACGATAAGTTTCCGCATAATTTAACCATCCTTTTGCTTCAAGTTCCTGATATACTCCCATTTGTTCCTGTGAGTTCATTATATTAAATTCACTGTAACTCGGTACCAGTCGAGAAGTAAATTCTCCGGTGTAACTGATTCTGCTTTTCCCTGCCTGCCCTTTTTTTGTGGTAATAACAATCACTCCGGACATGGCGCGAGCTCCATAAATAGAAGTTGCCGACCCGTCTTTCAAAATCTGGAAACTTTCAATGTCTTCGGCATTTAATCCTGCAATAGCGGAACTGATAAGCGTTACGGCGTCACCCGAAGATAAATCGTCGGCATTTACTTCTGCAATATCTTCCATAATAATGCCATCCACCACCCAGAGCGGTTTTGAACTTCCGTAAATAGATGTTGCTCCGCGTACGCGGATTTTGGGCGCTGTTCCAAAGGTGCCTGTTACATTTTGTACTGTAACGCCTGCCGAACGTCCTTCCAATGCGCGGCTGATATCAGGCATTCCGCCCAAACGGATTTCGTCGGCTTTCAATTGATCTGTTGCTCCGGTAAACAGGCGCTTATCTATCTGAGACATACCTGTAACTACTACTTCGTCCAGGGCTGTGGCGGTTGTCCTTAATATTACCTGCATTTCCGGCTTAACAGAAACATTTGCGCTTTCATAACCTAAAAATGAGAATGTTAAAATCTCCACATTTTCAGGAATCTGGATACTGAACTTTCCTTCCGTATCTGTAATGATACCGATTGTAGTTCCTTTTACAGTAACGGAGGCACCGACTATCGGTTCCCCCGTCTCGTCTGTAACTGTTCCCCTGACACTTTGCGTTTGCGCAACTGCAAAACAAACTGTTGAGAATAATCCGACGATTAGAAATGTCAATTTTTTCATCATACTGTCACTTCATTTTAAATTTATATTAAACTATTTATATCTTTCATATTGCGTTAATCAATAATGTATAAATAAATCGTCCCTTTAATTTATACCGTCCCTTTAATTTATACAGTAATAAAACAGTCGCAACATAATTTTTGCAAAGATATGTATTAATTTTTATAATTACGATTTTTTTAACTTTTTCGTAATTTTTTAAATAATCCGAAATAAAAAACCAACCGTTACAATTCACATCTGAACTGTACCGGTTGATTATTAATAACAAAATCAGATTTTCAATCGTTTTCGCTATATCCCATTTCGCCGTTCTGAGTGATGTCGAGACCGACAGACTCGTCTTCCTTCGATACACGAACTCCTACCAGTGCATCAACGATCTTGAACAGTATGAAAGTCATCATTCCGCTGTAAACTGCCGCCGTAACGTTACATATAACCTGAATCCAGAGTTGATGCCAATCGCCATACAGTGCGCCTTGCGGCCCTTCATTGCCTGTAATGAATTGTGTGGCAAATACACCGGTAAGGATGGCGCCCACAAATCCGCCTACTCCGTGAACGCCGAAAGCATCGAGGGAATCGTCATATCCAAGTCGTGGTTTCGCGTATGCAACCATTACAAAACAAATGACACCGACAGTCAGTCCGATGAAAAAAGATCCCAACACATCAACTGTTCCGGCAGCCGGCGTGATGGCCACAAGTCCGGCTACGGCGCCTGTACAGAAACCTACAATGGTCGGTTTTTTGTACAAAATCCATTCAAGACACATCCAGGTTGTCGCTGCCATGGCAGTAGCAAAATGCGTTACAAGAAAAGCGTTGGCAGCCAAGCCATCTGCCGCCAAACCGCTTCCGGCATTGAAACCGAACCAGCCTAACCACAAAAGCGCCGTTCCCAACACAACAAACGGGATGTTATGCGGAGTTACGGGCTGTCCGCCGGCTTTATATACTCTCCTTTTCCCGAGCAAAATACACATCACAAGCGCCGATATTCCGGCATTTATGTGAACTACCGTACCTCCGGCAAAGTCCAATGCACCCATTTGTTGCATCCATCCGCCGCCCCAGACCCAGTGAGCCATGGGGTTATATACAAGAATTGCCCACAGAATAGAGAAAATCAGGAAACCCGAGAACTTGATTCTTTCAGCAAATGCACCGATAATTAATGCAGGAGTAATCACTGCAAACATGCATTGAAAGAGCGCAAAAACGACTTCCGGAATGTTCGGACCAGCATAAACTGTATTGACGCCCATTCCGCGCATAAATACTTTATCAAATCCTCCCATTATAAAATTCAGTGGATTGCCGCTTTCGGCAAAATTTGTTCCAAAGACCCAACTGTAACCGAATGCAATCCATAAAATACTGATTACTCCGGTCAATGTAAGGCATTGCATCATAATACTTAATACATTTTTACGGCGTACCAGACCGCCATAGAAAAATGCCAATCCCGGAATCGTCATCAGCATCACCAAAACCGTAGCCATCAGTATCCATGCCGTATTTCCCGAATCTATCGGCGCTGATATTTGTGCAATGTTTTGCGCACTTGCAGTTTCCGGCAAGCCGAGAATCCCTGTTATAAAGATAAGTATGCCTGTAATATTTTTCATAACTTATAATTTAAAACCTGTAAATAAATATTTTAAAAATACCTGTTAAAACCTGTGTCTTCTTATTCCTTATTATACAGAGATTCATCGCCCTTGTCGCCTGTGCGAATACGGATGGACTGTTCGATGTCGGAAACAAAAATTCTGCCGTCCCCGCTTTCGCCCGTGTATGCGGCTTTCAGAATAGCATTGATGGATTTTTGAAGATTCATTTCTCTTACAACAAACGTAATATAAAGTCTGTCAATCGCATTCACATCATACGCCACACCGCGGAATATAAGTCCCTGTCGTGCGGTCCCCTGGCCTTTTACGTCCCACCACGACAAAAAATCTATGTCTGCCTCGTGCAATTCCTTGCGAACTTCCTGAAACTTTGATTTTCTGATAATTGCTTCAATTTTTTTCATAGAGATAGATAATTGTTTTTTATTTGTGTTGTTATGTTTTATATTTTACTAAAGGTTGTACGCTGTTTCGCCATGTTCGTAAATATCCAGCCCTTCTTCTTCAACCCGTTTCGATATGCGGATGCCAAATATAAGGTCGAGTCCTTTAAAGATGATGAATCCCATGATTAAAGCCCAGAGACCGATAATGAGTGCGCCCGAAATTTGAACAAGCGTCAGCGACCATCCTCCGCCGCAAAACAAACCGCCGTCGGTAGCAAGCAAACCGGTCAATACCGTTCCTGCAAAACCGCAAGTTCCGTGTACAGATGAAGCGCCTACAGGGTCGTCGATTTTCAGCGTTCTTTCGATAAATTCAACAGAGAATACCATCAATATACCGCAAAGTGCGCCGATGATGATAGCTCCCCAGGGTGAAACGGCGTCGCATCCTGCCGTGATACCTACCAATCCGGCCAATACGCCGTTGAGCGTAAGCGACAGGGATGGTTTTTTGTATTTTATCCAAGCTGTCAGCAAAGCAAAAAGACCTCCTGCGGAAGCGGACAAATTGGTCGTAAGGAACACATGCGAAATAGCTACGCGATTTGTCTCTCCGGAAGCTGCAAGTTGAGATCCAGGATTAAATCCGAACCATCCGAACCAGAGAATAAATACGCCAAGCGAGGCAATCGTCAGATTATGACCTGGTATGGCTTTCGATTTCCCGTCTTTCCCGTATTTGCCGATACGCGGTCCCAATACCCATGCGCCGATCAAGGCAACCCATCCTCCTACGGAGTGAACAATGGTAGAACCGGCAAAATCGTGGAACGTAGCGCCAAACGTTTTGGCAGCCCAGCCTTCGGCGTTCATAAGGAAACCCCCGCCCCAGGTCCAATGACCGGAGACAGGATAGATGAATACGCTGATGAGTACGGTATATACCAAATACATGTGAAATTTAGTCCGCTCTGCCATAGCTCCCGAAACAATCGTTGCGGCAGTAGCGCAGAAAACCGTCTGAAAAACAAGGAAGCCTTCTACGGGCAATCCATTATTGAAAAACGACAAGTCGCCGAAGTTGGGGAGGCCTATAAATCCCGCTCCCTCCGAACCGAACATTACTCCGAAACCGATGAAGAAGAAAAGCAGAGAACCTGTCATAAAATCAAGAAAATTCTTCATCAATATATTGGCAGTATTTTTTGTTCGGGTAAACCCGGCTTCAACCAACGCAAACCCTGGTTGCATAAAAAATACAAGCATTGCCGCAAGCAGCATCCATACCGTATCCAGCGAAACTCCTATATCGCCAGCAGCCTCTACGGCTGCGGTAATTTCTGCGACAGGAACAGCCGGCACTTCGGCAACGACCGCCACATTTTCCTGGGCGTATATCTTTGAACCGAAATGGATGAACGTAATAGCAACTATTGAAAACAGCACTAATTTTCCGTATATAGTTTTAAAATATGTCTTCATAATTATAATTTTTATCTTTTTTAATGTTATTATTTTTTATCATCCAATATATAAAGAGTTGCATCGCCACGCTTTCCGGAGCGGATGCTGATGGCATCTTCTGCCGGATAGACAAAAATACGCCCGTCGCCTATTTCCCCCGTATAAGCGGATTGCACTATCGCATCAATTGCTTTTTCCACATTGATGTCTCGAACAATGATACTGAGTTGGATCCTTTCAATCGAACTCGTGTCATAGATAACACCGCGGTAAATCCGTTCCTCGCGGTCTTTTCCCACACCTCGGACTTCCGAGTAGGAAAACCATTCGATGCCGGCTGCAATCAGTGCCTCTTTTACTTCATCGAACTTCGTTTTTCGAATAATCGCTTCAATTTTTTTCATAAGTTAATTATTTTTTAGATAAATATAAATTAAATACTATTTTTTTCAATCATTATATTGTTAATACTAATTTTATATTATTATTTTGTTTTAATTTTCTGCAAATGTATTTTATTTTGATATTACAACACAAATAAAAAATTAAAAAAATTAAATAAAATGACAGATATTACAAAATAATGCTATTTATTAAATTTTGATAATATTTTATTATATTTTTTATATATATAATAATAATATCGCACTATCAAAGGACAAAAATGCTATCGTTGAGAAAACAAAAAAACAGAATCTCCCCTCCCCTGTCTCTTACAAATATGCCTGTCATCCTGCCATTCATTTTTTTAATTAAATACAGAAATCTGCAAAGACGGGAAGATGACGTTTGCCGCAACCTCATCTCATCATTTCGGGCAAGACTGTCCGAAATGTCACATTCGCTACGTATACAATGAAGTTCAGTACGTACGTGCAGACGTTCATTATAAACGTGCTGTGGAGCGCTTACGGCAAATTTGTCTTATATCTAAAAATAATAACATTTTAATATTCAGAATCATGAAAACATTTATTTTAATTTTAACTCCGTTGGCCGACGCGTTTTTCGACCTTGTAAACGTGTTTTTCGCCTCCATTTCGGACTGGAGCAGTCTCCTGTCAGCCGGCGACTCTGTAAAATCCGGCATCGTAAACGGGAAGAAAGAAAAGAATTAACTTGTTTCAAGCAATATTTGTCATTTCGGGAAAAACTATATACATTTGTGCCATAATTTTAAGTAAATGATGGATATATCAGTAGTAATACCTCTTTTGAACGAGGCGGAGTCACTCCCCGAACTTTATGAATGGATAAAGCGGGTGATGGACGAAAATCGTTTTACTTATGAAATAATTTTTATAAGCGACGGCAGTACCGATTCGTCGTGGGAAATTATTGAAGCATTGAGCAAAGAAGCGCCTGAAGTGAAAGGTCTCAAATTCAGGCGCAATTACGGCAAGTCTCCTGCGTTGCACTGCGGATTTCAACGTGCGCTTGGCGACGTCGTAATCACAATGGACGCTGATCTGCAGGACAGTCCCGATGAAATTCCCGAACTTTACCGTATGATAAAGGAAGATGGTTATGACCTTGTATCCGGCTGGAAGAAAAAACGCTACGACAACAAACTGACCAAAAATCTGCCGTCGAAATTATTTAATGCAACGGCGCGTAAATTTTCGGGCGTCCAGTTGCACGATTTCAACTGCGGACTGAAATCATACAGCAAAGATGTGGTTAAAAATATTGAAATATACAATGATATGCACCGATATATCCCGTATCTTGCCAAAATATCGGGGTTCAACAAAATAGGCGAAAAAGTAGTCCGGCATCAAGCGCGTAAATACGGAACGTCAAAATTCGGAATCAGCCGTTTTTTCAATGGTTATCTTGATCTCATAACGCTCTGGTTTACGTCGAGATTCGGAAAGAAACCCATGCACATTTTCGGATTATGGGGTAGCATCGTGTTTTTTATTGGCTTTGTTGCGCTTGTAATAGTGCTTGTTGCAAAATTTATTTCCATCATCGAAGGCGATCCCAGACCATTGGTTACAAATTCGCCTTATTTCTATATTTCTCTGACAGCCATGATAATCGGCACACAACTGTTTCTTGCCGGTTTCATCGGCGAACTCATTTCCCGCAACGCACCCAACCGCAACCGGTATAAGATAGAGCGGGAAATCTAAAAAAATATTTTTCGCAAGCCTGGCGCGGAAGAAAGCCAGACACGGCGCCGGGAAAATCAATAAGTTGCGCGAACTGCCGGCAATCAGTATTGCGTGAACGATTTTGATACAAATTCCATCACTTCCGGCAGTTCCATACGCCAATATGTCCAGGTATGTCCGCCGTCTTTCACGCGATATTCATGGAATATTCCCTTTGCGCGAAACAGGATATGCAGCAGGCTGTTGCCTTCATAAAGAAAATCGTCGTCGCCACAACTGATGTACCAGCGTATTTGTTTGATTTTGTCCAAATCTTCTTTGGAGGCATTTTGCAGGATGGCTTCAATGTTGTGGCGGTTAAAATAAGCGTCGAGTTGTGTTTCGGATATGACGTCAGCGTTTTCGCCGAGGCGTGCTTTCATCTGTTGCCTGTCGCGGTTGCCTGTCGCGGCGCTTAGCGGAGCGGCTGCGGCAAAAAGTTCCGGATGATGAAGTGAATAAAAAATTGTTCCTCCGCCTCCCATCGACAGTCCTGCTATCGCGCGGTAACACCGTTCACTGCGTATGCGGTAAGTCTTTTCGATATGTGGAACGAGTTCTTTAAAGAAGAACTCTTCGTAATCAAAATCCCCGCGTATATCGTTGAAATAGCCTCTGCGACAGGTATTTGCGTCCGGCATGACGATAATCATTCGCGCGGCCTTGCCTTCGGCTATGGCTTTATCGGCGATGTGCTGCACTTGCCCGAACTGCACCCAGCCCGTATGGTCGTCACCCGAACCATGCAGGAGATACAGCGCCGGATATGACTGGTCACTTTCATTGTATCCCGGCGGTAAATAAATGGAATACTTGCGTTCCGCCTTGAGAATTTCGCTCTTCACTGTCTTCGTTTCAAAAACCTGCCCGTTTTGTGAAAACGCAACGGATGTTATTGTAAAAAACATCCCTAATACTAATTGTAAAATAATTTTTTTCATGATGATATTATTCGTTTTTTATAACCATTTTTGCATAAACTCGTCCATTTCCGCCGCATGTTGTTCGAGGCTTTGCAGCAGTTTGAACTGTGCGTGCGTGCGTTGCAGGTTGTGTTTCGGGCGATGTGTTTTATAATATGTATCGCCGTTGATATAATCCGTCAGGAAACGAACGGTTTGCATATAAGTCAGAAGCCGTCCGCCATAAGGCAGCAGAGTTGTTTCCAGCGGCGTAAGGAATGATTTCGTACTTTCCAAATATCCCTGCGCATAAGCCTCGAAAATATCCGTTTTAACATACACGTTTTCCAGGTTTTCGTCATCTTCGGCGCCGGCATTGCATCCTGTCCGTATGAAGTCGCCAATATCCGAGAGTACAAATCCGGGCATCACGGTATCAAGGTCAATGACACACAGGATTTCATTCGTCGTATCGTCGAAAAGTATGTTGTTGATCTTCGTATCACAATGATTGATGCGTTTTTTCAGTTTGCCTTCCCTGTACAGGCGTTCCTGAATACAAAAGCCTTCCGCACGTTTTTCTATTTCATCAATCAAGTCGCTGACCTCGCCAATACGTCCTGCTGCATTACGTTTCAACGCATCATGGAATTGTTGCAGGCGAAATTCCATATTGTGAAAGTCAGGAATAGTTTCTCCCAGAACGCCTTCGGGGATGTCTGCAAGCATGGAATGGAAGTCGCCGAAAGCCTTTCCCGTTGCGCGGGCAAGGTCGGGTGTCAGCGTTTCAAGCGTTTTGCTGCCGGCGATCATCAAACAAACGCGCCAGTAATTCTCGCCGTCGAAGTAATAATACTTTCCGTCGTCGGCAGGCAGGAAAGTCAGTACTTTACGGTCAATATCCGCTTCTCCCCTTTCGGAAAGTTTCCTTCTGATGTGGGATGTAACCGCGCGGATATTACCGGTAAGCATATCCACATTTGTGAATATGCGATGATTAATACGTTGCAGGATATATTTGTCTTCTCCCGATTCGCATCTGATCTTCAGCGTATCGTTGATATGTCCGTTCCCAAACGACGTTGCTTCAAGCAGCTTTTCGCTTAAATTGAAATGTGATAAAATGTTTAAATAATTGTTCATGGTGTAATTGTTTATGGCGCAAAAGTAAAAAATAATTATAAAATAAAAAAGTTTCCGGACAGGACAAGACAAGGCAGTCATCAGATAGTTTTTCATAACCTGAGTTCGATGTAATGAATTAAAAAATTTTAACACATGCTTTTCACAGAAAGAAACACAAAAGTTTAGCCCGAATTTTTTTTCCGGGCATTGGCCGATTTATAAATTGAACGTATAATTTGTTGATTAATAGAACAATTCGAGCTGTCCGGACGGCAGGGAACGCTCAAACTTTATAGC
>JAITJX010000140.1 GCA_031278765.1 Tannerella sp.
TTTTCCCTGCCGCAACGATCACTTATTCACCTGAGTTCGAGATAAGGAATTATCAAAATATGTAAATGACCGAATAAAATGCGATCTCCCGTCGATCGGCAGGTCAACGACTATTGTTAAGAAAAATCACGCCGTGACGACGGGAATCGTCAAGGCGTGACGCAACACGTCGTCGAGGATGCAACAAAAACAGGGGAATGAAACAGGCAGATGAAAATTTCTTATCCCGAACTCAGGTTGTAAAGATACAAACGGAGCCTGAACGGGATTTTACGGCAGAGAATGGTTAAAATTCTGTTTTCCTTAAACGAAATTCGGATCTCTGCACTCCTTATAGCAAGAAAGAAATCACACAGATATGGAGATAGAGAATAAAATTCCCGCCGAAGTTCCGGATGAACTGATCGACAACCTTTCAAATGAAACAGAGGCATACGTAAAAGAAGAATACCGTCCGTTCGTTGAAACAATTCGGCGTATAGGCGTTTCGTCGCAGGTGACTGCAATAGGCGAAGCGATGAAAGACGATATCCGGATGGAACTCCAACGTCGAATAACGGCATCCTTGCGCCGAACATTTCACTTGCGGACGGCTTCGATAGCGGCAGCCGTTGCCATGTTGCTTGCCATAACAAACTATCTTTCGTTCCGGCACGGTTACCGGCAGGTAAACGCCGCTATCGTCGAAATGAAAACGCCGTTGGGAATGCAATCATCCATCATCCTTTCGGATGACACCAAAGTCCACTTGAATGCAGGAACAACGCTGACATATCCGACAGCGTTTACGGATAGAAAACGCGAACTGACCCTTTCCGGCGAAGCATTCTTTGAAGTAACATCCGACGAAAAACGTCCGTTTATCGTGAAGACGTCGCAGATGGATATATACGTACAGGGAACATCCTTCAATGTTTCGGCGTATAAAAACAGCGAGGTGAGCGTAACGCTTGTGGAAGGAAAAGTGGAAGTCGATGTCCGGGGCTGGGGAAAAAGCCTGTTGTCTCCCAATGAAACGCTTTTGACGAAAAACGGAAACGTGGTAAAATCCCTAACGGATGTTTACAAATACATTTGCTGGAAAGATCAAGTGATGTTGCTTGAAAACGATCCGCTGGAATCGGTATTGAAAAAACTTTCGCTGTATTATGGTCGGGAAGTATCCTGTGAGAAGGATATAGAAAACATATCTATCAACGGAAAACTTAATTTGAGAAAAGACTTGCAAGATGTGATAAAGATAATAGCGACGACTTCGTTTACTCCGCTCAAAGTGCAGACGCAGGGAGAACGAATCATCCTCAAAAGAGAGTAACCGTAGAAACAACGTCAATTAACCGCGAATATTAACATTATAATCTAATAACAAATGAATAAAAAGAAACACTCCGGCACGGAATATTTCAAAAAAAGTTGCATGACATTATTGCTTCTCTGTTTTAATATTTTCAATATATTACCACAGACAGAAAATCAGACATCTCCGGAAAAGAAATTCTCCATTAACATGGAAAACGCTCCTGCTGTAAAAATCTTTGAACATATTGAGAAAAACAGCAGTTTCATTTTTATCTTCGACAGCAAAGTGGCAACAGATATACAGCGTCCTGTTTCCATCAAATGCAAAGACGCCGCCATTGAACAGGTTTTGGATGTACTGTTAAAAAATTCCGAGATCGGCTACGTCATCGACAAGAGGCAGATTATCCTGAGAAAAGCAGGCGCTGCCGATTCAAAAAATGTCCGGCCGTCCGCCGTAAGCAAAAAGGTGGAAGGCTACGTTTATGATACGGAAGGCGAACCCGTACCCGGAGCAATCGTTCAGGTAGAAGGCAGTACGCGAGGAGTAACAACCGATGCGGATGGATATTATTCCATCGAAGTTACCTCTGCCGACAAACTTGTTTATTCTTTTCTGGGACTGGAAACGCAAATCATCCTTGTAGGCAAGCAAAAAAACATTACAGTCAGGATGGAAGAGATGCACAATGTGCTGGATGAAGTTACCGTCGTGGCGTTTGGAAAGCAGAAAAGAGAAAGTGTGATAGGCGCCATTTCCACTGTAGCGCCGGGCGAATTGAAAATACCCGGAAGTAATCTGACAAATGCACTTGCTGGAAGAGTAGCCGGAATGATTTCATACCAGCGAAGCGGAGAACCGGGACAGGACAATGCGGAATTTTTCATTCGAGGCGTGATGACTTTTGGTTACAAGGTGGATCCTTTAATTCTGATAGATAACGTAGAAGTAACCAATACCGACCTTGCCCGCTTGCAGGCAGACGATATTGCCAGTTTCAGTATCATGAAAGATGCGACGGCCGCAGCATTATACGGCGCGCGTGGCGCTAACGGAGTGATTTTGGTAACCACAAAATCGGGTAGGGAAGGAGGCGCAAAAATAAATATACGACTGGAAAATTCAATTTCGCAACCGACTAAAAATATCGAGTTTGCAAACCCTGTCACATTCATGCAACTCCATAACGAAGCCGCATTGACGAGGAATCCTCTGGCGCCGTTACCTTACCACCAAAGCAAAATAGACAACACTATTGCGGGTATCAATCCATACATTTATCCTGCCACAGACTGGAAAAAATCGTTGATGAAAGACTATACCGATAATCAACGCGTGAATGTAAACGTATCTGGAGGCGGGAAAATCGCACGATATTTCGTTTCCGGCGGTTTTACCAACGATAACGGAATACTGAATGTGGAAGGAAGTAACAATTTTAACAACAATATCAAATTGCGCACATACAGCCTGCGTTCGAACGTGAATATCGACTTGTTCAAATCTACCGAATTGATCGTCCGACTGAACGGTTCGTTTGATGAATACATAGGTCCGATACATGGGGGTAAAACGATATATAACATGATTGTACGAAGCAATCCCGTGATGTTTCCCGCACGTTTTCCGGCTTATCAGGACCCCATGGTACAACATGTTATGTTCGGGAATGCGGAGAATGAGAGCGGAAGGCTCTATCTGAATCCTTATGCCGAGTTGGTAAGGGGGTATAAAGAGTATTCCAGATCGAAAATGCTGGCGCAGGTCGAACTCAGTCAAAATCTTGATTTCCTGCTTGAGGGGTTTTCTGTGAGAGCAATGATCAATACCGACAGATATTCTTATTTTGACGTACAGCGTTATTATGTGCCCTTCTACTATTCCGCACATTCATACGACAGAAGAACGGATGAATATAAATTGCGGATTCTCAATGAAGACAGCGGTACGCAATCGCTTTCATACGCCGAAGGACCGAAAGAACTCAGTTCCGTTTTTTACATGGAGACAGCAATGAACTATAACCGTTTGTTCGCCCAAAAACATGCTGTCGGCGGACTGTTGGTATATACGATGCGACAGTTGCTTGAAGCCAATGCGGGAAATCTGCAATTATCGTTACCTTCCCGAAATATGGGACTTGCCGGAAGAGCGACATATTCGTACGATAGCAGGTATTTTGTCGAATTTAATTTCGGATACAACGGTTCGGAACGATTTTCCAAAAATCACCGTTTCGGATTTTTCCCCTCGGCTGGAGGGGCTTGGAGTATCTCCAATGAAACGTTTTGGGAAGAAATGAAAAATACGCTTACATCCCTGCGTCTAAGAGCTACTTACGGTCTGGTGGGAAATGATGCTATCGGCTCGAAAGACGATCGCTTTTATTATCTCTCTCTGGTTACATCCGGAACGGGAGCCAAATTTGGAACAGATTTCAACTATTCGAAAAACGGAATACTTATTAACCGATATGCCAATGAAGACATTACATGGGAAATATCCCGAAAAAGCAATATTGCGCTGGAAATTGGGCTGTTCGACAAGTTGAAAGTAGAAGCCGAATATTTTCATGAATACAGAAAAAATATTCTGATGACACGTACCGACATTCCTGCTTCCATGGGATTGGCGGCGGATATTAAAGCCAATGTCGGGGAAGCTTCGGGAAGAGGCATAGACCTTTCTGTCGATTATGCTCACGCATTGAGTAAAAAATTCCGAATACAGGGACGCGGAAATTTCACTTATGCTACCAACAAGTATGAAGTTTATGAAGAACCTCAATACAATGAACCCTGGCGATCAAGAGTAGGGCATCCGCTCAGGCAGGAATGGCTCTACATCGGCGAACGGCTGTTTGTGGATGAATACGAAGTAGCTAATTCACCCGCACAGTTCGGCGATTATATGGCCGGAGATATCAAATACCGCGATGTGAACGGCGACGGAAGGATAACCACCGCTGACATGATACCTGCAGGCTATCCCACCGTTCCCGAAATATCATACGGATTCGGCATATCTTCCGGATTCGGGAACTGGGATTTCAGCGTCTTTTTTCAGGGAACGGCGCGCGAATCATTCAGAATCGGCGTAGCCGAAACGGCCCCCTTCCTCAACAACTACGGCTTTTCGTATGCAGGCATTTCATATCAATCGAACAATCAATTGCTCAAAGCTTATGCCGACAGCCACTGGTCGGAAGACAACAGAGACCTATACGCCTTATGGCCGCGCCTGAGCATATCCGCCATCACCAACAATGCACAGCGCACCACCTGGTTTCAGCGAAACGGAGGATTCCTCCGCCTCAAACAGCTTGAACTCGGATACTCTTTCTCAGGCGTCGCCAGAAAATTCCACATGAACGACCTGAGGATCTATGCGAACGCAACCAATCTCTTCTGCTGGAGTAAATTCAAACTCTGGGATCCCGAAATGGCTTCAGACGGCTTGGGATATCCCATACAACGTGTGTTTAACGCAGGACTGTATGTTACATTTTAACAAAACTCCAATGATGACAACAAACAACACGGTAAATTTACGAATTACAAATGCAATACTATAATTTATATCTAAATAAAATCATGCAAATCTTCATAAATCATGCAAATCTTCCGGTCGTGCAGACCGTTTTGTTCATTATTTCCCTCTGCACGCTAAACGCCTGCGATTATCTGGATGTCGTCCCCGACAACATACCTACCATCGAAGAAAACTTCAACATGCGGGTATCAGCCGAAAGATATCTGTTCACCTGCTACCGTCATTTACCTCTGCACGGCGACATCAGCTCCGATCCGGCGATTTCCTCGGGCGACGAATACTGGTACCTGTATCCTTACATTACCACCACATCGGCAAATGCCGCAACAAGCATCGCACGAGGATTGCAAAATGCCACATCGCCCCACCTGGATTTTTGGAACGTTTCCGTCGGAGGCTCCAATCCTTTCCAGGGAATACGCGACTGTAACATCTTTATGGAAAATATCGGACGCGTGCCCGATATGGAAGAAGATGAAAAGAAAAGATGGAGCGCCGAAGCGAAATTCCTGAAAGCATATTATCATTTTTGGCTACTGCGCATGTATGGCCCCATACCGCTGGTGAAGGAAAATCTGCCTGTTTCCACAGGCGTGAACGATGTAAAGGTCTACAGGCAACCTGTCGATGACTGTGTAGAATACATTGTTCAACTTCTGGACGAAGCCGCGCTTGATCTCCCTGAAAGAATAGATTTTGAAGCAACCGAACTGGGAAGAATCACACAACCCATTTGCCTCTCCTTAAAAGCCCTTGTGCTGGTTACGGCGGCAAGTCCGCTCTTCAACGGAGGAAGTACGGATTATGCAAACATTGCGGATAACAGAGGCGTTCGCCTGTTTAATTCGACGCCCAACCCCGACAAATGGATACAGGCTGTCGAAGCTTGCGCTCAGGCCACGACTCTCTGCGACCTGCACTTCAAACTTTACACCTTTCAAGGCGGCAACATCGGACAGACAGCGCTTTCGGATTCTACCAAAATACTTATTGCCATCCGCAATGCCGTTACCGAAAAATGGAACGGCGAAGTGATCTGGGCCAATACGCAAAGTACCGGCACAAGCCCCCAATATAATGCAACGCCTCCAGGCGTAATGCTGAGCAAAGTACCAGGATCTTTAGGAAACCAGCAAACACTCGGAAAATATTCTCCACCCATAAAAATCGCCGAAATGTTTTATACACGTAACGGATTGCCCATCGACGAAGATAAAACATGGGACTACGGAGGAAGATTCAATTTCAGAACAGCCATTGATGCAGAACGGTATTATCTCCAATCCGGATATACTACCATAGGACTGCATTTCGACAGAGAGCCGAGATTCTACGCCGCTTTGGCTTTCGACGGTGGTCTATGGTTCGGACAGGGAGTGCACGATGATAAAGACCAGTACCTGATTCAATGCAAAGCGGAACAACTCCAGATTCCAGCGACAACAGCCCGAACGAACGTTACGGGATACTGGCCAAAAAAACTGGTCAACCACGACAGCCAGCCCGCGCAAACAGGAAACGGATACAACCTCAAACTATATCCCTGGCCTGTGATACGCCTGGCAGATCTCTATCTCCTGTATGCCGAAGCACTGAATGAGGCATACGGGCCGCAAGGCGATCCAAACGCTACAGACGACAAAACCTCTCCTTACACATGGCTCAACAAAGTAAGAATAAGAGCAGGAATACCAACCATAGGGGAAACATGGGACAATTATGCAATCAATCCCAACAAATACAAACAGCAGGGAACGCTCCGGGAAATAATCCAAAGGGAACGACTGATAGAACTCGCCTTCGAAGGACACCGTTTCTGGGATCTCAGAAGATGGAGACTTGCACACATAGAACTCAACAAACCGGTTACAGGTTGGGACTATCAGCAAAAATCAAATGAATACTATTACAGGCAAAAGGTATTATATAACCAGTCCTTCATGATCAGGGACTACTTCTGGCCCGTCAGAGAAAGCGAACTGCTCGTAAACAGAAATTTGGTGCAAAATTACGGATATTAATCATGTAAAAAATAAAAGAATATGAATATAATGAAATCATTTTTTATCGTCGCCCTTATCGTAACGATTCTTCAAGCATGTAGACAGGAGAATATTTTCCCACTGGATAAAGGGGGGACGGCGCCCCTCGAAGTTTCGGATATTACAGCCACACCTTTGCCGGGCGCCGCACGCATCACTTATCGTCTGCCTGACGACAGAAACCTGCTTTATATAAAAGCGCAAACCGAAATTCGACCGGGCGTTGTGAGAGAGATAAAAGCCTCTTACTATACAAACAACTTCATCATCGACGGTTTCGGAGACACGATACGCTACGTTATCCGTCTCTATTCCGTCGGGAGGAATAATAAAGAATCCGATGCGGTTACCGTTACGGTTACACCACAAACACCTCCCATCTTTTCCGTCTTCGAATCGGTAAAAGAATCCGTTACCGAAACCTTCGGAGGAATCAAGTTTAACATGCGAAACCCGGCAGAAGCAGAAGTACGCATACATGTCAATACTGTTGATTCTTTAGGGAATACTCTCCCGGCCGAGACATTTTATACCTCAGCCGCTGTCGATCAATTCGCTGTCAGAGGATACGACACTCTTGCAAGAATATTTTCGATCTATGTACAAGACCGTTGGGGAAACACATCGGGAACCTGCGAAAATGTATTCAAGCCGATGCACGAAATAAAACTGGATAAAAACAAATTCAGATCCACGCCCCTCGATGGAGACATGAACAATGAAATACAGCAAGGACGCGTCATTACCCGCTTGTGGGACGAGGGATTGACGGATAACACCATGTTCCAGACCAGTCCCGATATAAAACCTCTGCCACACACATTCACCGTCGATCTGGGAGTAAAAGCATACTTGTCAAGAATACTGGTACACGGACGAGTCAGCGCCAACAACCTCTACCTCTATAACGCAGGCGCACCCAAAGAATGGGAAATATACGGCGCCCTGACGCCCAATGCCGACGCTCGATTCGACGAATCATGGATACCCTTAAGAACAGCCCCATGCGTCTCCTTCAAACCTTCCGGACTGCCGCTTGGAGAAAGTAACGAAGACGACCGGCAACGGGCAACAAACGGAGAAGAATTTGAATTTGACGCAAACGATCGCCCCGTAAGATACATCCGTTTCAGCGTCAATGCCGTCTGGGGAGGCAACTACAAATTCTTTAATATGACGGAAATCACCCTCTTCGGAAGTATCGTAGAAACTTATCATTGATTAAACATACAAAAAAAATAATATGAACTGTTCATTCAAACACAAAACTGCTCGACAATACAAAAAACACTTCTTTTGGGCAACCTCTGTTTTTATTGCCGCAAGCCTTGCTTCATGCGACAATATGACGGATAACTACAAAAAATACCTCGAAGGAGGAGAAATTATTTATCCAGGGAAAGCAGACCTGGTTACCGCTCATCCAGGTAAAAACAGAATCGAACTCGAATGGCTGCTAAAATCCGACCCCTCCGTCACCTCGGCGATTATCTACTGGAGTAACAAAGAGAAATACAAAGAAGTACCCGTTTCACGCACCTCAGACGTAGATACCATAAAAGTAATGCTGGAAAATATGGACGAACAAACCTATACTTTCGAAATATACACCTTCGACAGGTTGGGAAACAAATCCGTCGTTTCCGAAGTTACAGGCGCTGTCTATGGAGACAAATACCGAAGTACATTAATGAACAGAGCCATACGGGAATTAAATATCACCGATGATGGAAACCTGAATATCAGCTGGGAAACGGCTGACGAAGGAACACGGGCTGAAGAACTGACATATACCGATATGAACGGAATAACATGCACGGCTATCTTTGATGTTTCGGAACAGACCGTAAGACTGGAAAACTTCAATCCGGACCAAACCCTGCGAATTGCCACCGTATTCACCCCCGATTCGGCGGCAATCGACACGTTTAAGGCCGCCGGTGAACTGATTGACTTCGATGTCTTTGAAACGATTGCGGAAGTCGACAGAAGTAAATTCTCACTCATAAATTTGCCCGGAGATAAAAACGAACCTAACAGCGCCAACAACGCCATACAACAAATCTGGACAAACACTTACAGCTGCGACGGAACACCCTATATTTCCAAAGCATGGGCTATCACAGCATGCAACGACCTCTGGCCTTTCCCATACTGGTTCACGATAGACCTGGGGGATCTTTACAACCTCTCGTCGCTTACCTTGTGGCAAAGAGGCGGAAATAACCAACTCTATGCAAACAACAATCCGAGACTGTTTGAAATATGGGGCGCCGCAGAAACGGATATAACATATAATCCGGCAGAACACGGAAATGTTTTCGACAACAACTGGATACTGCTCGAATCCTGCCGCATCACGCCACCCGACGACCCCGCCCTCTATACATCCACAGCCGCCGCAGGACACGAATTTGACCTGAGAATAAACGGCAAAACGAAAAAAATAAGATACATACGATTTAAAATTCTGGACAACTGGCTCGCAGACTCAGGCTCATGCCCGCTGGTTAAAAAAAGAACCTACATCAACATTGCATCCATACGTCTGGACGCCATACAAAAAATTATACAACTTAAATTTTAAATTCATAATTCAAAATTTTAATATATCATGAAAAATTTAACAGTCATACTCCTCCTCTACATTTTCACAAACACGATTCATGCACAAAATTATCCGCCCCTCGACAACTGCAAAACAGACGGATACAAAGGCATCTGGTTTACGCTGGGACAATTTTCCGAATACGGCGATAAATATTCGGGAGGAATGGCCACATATACCGCAAAACACATCCCCCTGGCCATATATTCGCCAAAAGTACAAAAAACCTTTTTCGTTTACGGAGGCATAGCGGAAGGTCGCAAAACATCAGCCGATGCTCCCGACAAAAAAGGAAGAAATACATACGGCAACTACCTGCTCTGCATGGCCGGATCCTACAACCACAAAACAAATACGGTAACAAAACCAACCGTTGTTTATGACAAAAGAGGCGTTTTCGATCCCCACGACAATCCCGCCATCTCCATCGATACATACGGATACATCTGGGTTTTCATCAGCGGAAGAGGAAGAGGAAGACCCGGATTCATCTACAAAAGCAGGCAACCCTACTGCATCGAAGCTTTCGACCGAATCGTAGAAGATGAAATGACCTATCCGCAACCCAAATACATGGAAGGGAAAGGATTTTTACACCTCTTTACAAAATACACAGGCCTTCGACTGCTCTATTTCAATACAAGTTCCGACGGACATGAATGGACGGAACACAAACTGCTGGCAGCCATCAAACGACCGGATGACAAATACGGAGGACACTACCAAATCAGCGCGCAGAAAGGAAATAAAATCGCCTTCTTCTTCAACTGGCACCCCAACGGAAACGTCGATCGACGAACCAATATTTATTACATGCAGACCGTCGATTTCGGAAAAACATGGACGCAGGCAGACGGAAAACCCATCTCGATTCCCGTCACGGAAACAGACGACCCATGCCGCGTAAAAGATTTTTTCACTAAAGGCGAAAACGTATATATCAAAGATGTAACATTCGACGAAGACGGAAACCCGATAGCCCTCTATCTCTCCGGAAAAGGGCATCAGCCCGGACCGGAATACGGACACAAAAAATGGCAAGTAATCTCATGGAACGGTAAAGAATGGCAAAACAGCATAATCACCACCTCCGACCACAATTACGACACGGGAAGCATCTGGACCGACAACGGAAAATGGACACTGATTGCGCCCACCGAAAACTCTCCCCAAGCATGGGCTTGTGGCGGAGAACTGCTGATATGGGAAAGCCACGACAAAGGTAAAACTTGGAAACCCACCCGTCAAATCACAAAAAACAGCCCCCGAAACCACAACTACGTACGCAAAGTGCTCGACGGAATCGATCCTTTCAAATATTTCTGGGCAGACGGCAATCCAGCACTGGAAGGAATATCACAAATGTATTTCGGAGATACGAAAGGCAACATCCGCCAATTGCCCTACACAATGACCGCAGACGAACAAAAAACGCCGAAAATACACAAATAAAAAAACGGATACATATACAAGACCTGCAAACAGCAACGCTTCCTCCGAGAATCGCGCCATGCGATTTGCCTCCGCATCACGTATGTGATGAAGTCTGTCACGTACGTGACGAAGTCTGTCACACACATGATGGAGTCTGTCACACACGTGATGGAGTCTCTCACACACGTGATGGAGTCTGGCACGTAAGTGATGGAGTCTGGCACGTAAGTGATGGAGTCTGGCACGTAAGTAATGGAGTCTGGCACGTATGTGATGAAGTCTGTCACGTACGTGACGAAGTCTGTCACAGACGTTATGCCGAGCTACAACGGGACATGCGATGGATACACAATAGTAATAATATATTAATAATCAACACTGTGGCAATTTTAACTTTTATTCTGATTCCACTTTCCGACGTCATTTCCGGCCATTTCCGGCCATTTAAACGCCTGAATTCGGGATAAAAAATAGCCGTTTACGGATGATATATTATTAGAACACGATGTAAAATGACCGATTTTGTCCCTCAGGACATATACCGTGAATCTCCTGCGGACCATTGAAAGGAGGTATGGTTTGCTCATGAACACAGTTCTTTGCAAGGAGCGGATGCGACGAAACAATCCAGATTTCTGTATTTTTCCGGATTGCTCCACTGCGTTCGCGCTGTGCGCCGTCAAAAAGCCAAAACCGATACAAGTAATAAAGCAAAAAGAAATACATTCCTGGCGGTCATTTCGAGCGTCCGGTTCAAATCGCTGCCGTGCAAACGGTTTAAATCCTGCCAGGTAAACAATTCGAGCAAAAGGAAAAAGACAAACATGCATCCTGTTCCCTTATCTCTGTATAAATATGCGGGAGAGGCTAAAATGAGGGCAAGGATGGCATTTACAAGATAAAAGATGCGTCCGAATTTTAACCCGAAAATAACTATTGAGGTGCGTTTTCCTGTTGCCTGGTCTTGTTTGTAATCGCGATAATTATTAACAATTAAGATATTAATTGACAGTAATCCCATTGCAAGCGATAAAAGTAGAGAAGCGATTGTAAATTCGCCTGTTTGGACGTAATAAGTGAAACAAAGCGGAACAGGGCCATAAAACACAAGTACGCAAATATCTCCCAGTCCATTATAAGCCAACGGATACGGTCCTGCCGAATAAGCCAAAGCTCCTGTTACGACGGCTATTCCGACAAAAATCAGCCACCATTGGCTAAAAAACAGTAATCCGCAACCGCAAAGAGAGGCTAAGGCGAGTGTTATCAGCGTTGCCCTCAGCATTGCTTTCGGCGTAATCCAACCCGAAGCGACGGCTCGCGGCTGTCCGAGACGTTGTGGCGTATCTGTTCCTTTTTTAAAATCGAAATAATCGTTTGCAAAATTAGAAGCAATCTGTGCGAGAAGCGCTATTGACAGGCACAATACGGCGGGAATCCATTTAAAACTTCCTGCCCTGTGAGCCAGGGCGCAAGCCACAAGTACCGGACTTGTCGAAGCGGTTAACGTTTTTGGTCTCGCCGCCGCAATCCATGCTTTAAATGTGTTCATATATCTTTTATCTTAAACGGGCTAAAGGAGATGTTCCTGTCGTAGACGTCGTTTCCGTCAATTTTCTTCACATATTTCACAATTTGGATCGTCAGCGGCAATACAATTATTTCATACAGTGATTTCAATGAGGCCTGCGTTAGCATCATTAATAACAGTTCGCCGGTCGTTAACAGTCCCGCAAATGCGATTGGGAAAAATATCAACGAATCGGCGCTTTCGCCCGCTATTGTTGAAACAACTGCGCGTAGAGAGAAGTTTTTCCCCTTTAATGAAATTTTCATTTTGCTCATCACCAAAGCATTGAGAAACGATCCGACCAGAAAAGCGCAGAGGCTTGCAATTACAATTCTGACATTTAGCCCAAAAACGAAGTTGAAACTCTCCTCTCCTTCCCAAAAATCGGGTGAAGGAATTTTAATCGCAGTCTGTGTCAGGCAAACGACCAGAAAGTTCACCGCAAATCCCGTCCATATAATAAAACGGGTTTTTTTGTATCCCCAAACTTCCGCTATACAGTCGTTTATAATGTAAGAGACGGGGAATACCAGCATACCGGCTGTTGCAATAACCGGTCCTAACGAAATGACTTTTGTTTCCAGGAAATTGGAAACAGCGAGACAAACGCAAAATAAAATGCCCATCAACATGTATGGGAGTGAAACTGTTTTTTTCATATTCTTGTTTTTTTTAAGTGGTTAGCAAGCACACTTGTGTTTTTAAAATTTCTGCATTTCGCAGAGGCGTTTATAATAACCGTTGAGCGTCATTAATCCTTCATGGCGACCGCGTTCTACGATTTCGCCTTCGTGTAAGACGCAGATTTCATCAGCGTTGCGTATGGTGGATAAGCGATGCGCTATCACAATTGTAGTGCGGTTTTTCATCAGGTTTTCGAGCGCTTCCTGTACGAGGCGTTCCGATTCGGTATCGAGCGCCGAAGTGGCTTCGTCGAGTATCAGTACGGGCGGGTTTTTCAGTATGGCGCGCGCAATGCTGATGCGCTGTCGCTGACCTCCGGAGAGTTTGCCGCCACGGTCGCCGATATTCGTATTGTAACCTTTCTCCGTAGCTGCGATGAAATCGTGCGCATTTGCTATTCGAGCGGCTTCTTCTACTTGCGCCTGGGTTGCGTTTTCCGTTCCGAAAGCGATATTGTTAAAGAATGTATCGTTGAAAAGTATCGCTTCCTGATTCACGATTCCCATCAGTGCCCGCAAATCGTTAAGATCTGTTTCGCGCACGTCTGTGCCATCTATCGAAATGACGCCTTGCGTAACATCGTAAAAACGTGGCAGCAAATCTACAAAAGTGCTTTTCCCCGATCCTGACTGACCTACGAGCGCGATCGTCTTTCCTTTCTCAATGGTAAGCGAAATGCCTTTCAATATCCATTTTTCTTTGTACTTAAACCATACGTCTTTATATTTGATGGCTTTGTTGAAAAGAACAGGCCTGGAGACGTCCGGCGATTTTATTTCGCTGACGGCTTTCAGGATTTTATCCACTCTTTCGACCGATGCAAGCCCTTTTTGAACTGCGTAAGTGGCTTTGCTAAGTTCTTTTGCGGGATTTATGATGCTGTAAAAAATGATGAGGTAGAAAATGAAAGTCGGCGCGTCTATCGGGCTGTTATTGCCGAGTATCAACGTCCCGCCATACCAGAGTATGATTACAATAGTAATGGTTCCAAGCAGTTCGCTCATAGGATGTGCAAGTTGCTGACGGCTGTAAATGCGGTTTGTTGTCCGGCGGAACTCGTCGCTTGCCGCTTCAAATCCGGCCTGTACCTTTTTTTCCGCGTTGAAAGCCTTTATTATTCGCAAACCGCTCAGAGTTTCTTCTATACGGCTCATCAATGCGCCCCACTGTGTTTGTCCCAGAAGTGATTTTTTCTTCAATTTTTTACCGGCCTGCCCCATGACATATCCGGCTACCGGCAATAAAACAAAGACAAAAAGCGTCAATTGCCAGCTTATTATAAACATTGCGACAAGATATATAAAGATAAGAATGGGATTTTTGAAGAGCATGTCGAGCGAGCTCATGATGGAATTTTCTATTTCGTTTACGTCGCCCGAAATGCGGGCAATTATATCTCCTTTACGCTCTTCCGAGAAGAAACCCAGGTGTAATGTCGTGATCTGTCTGTTAATGCTGTTGCGTATGTCTCTCACTACTCCCGTGCGAACCGGTATCATGGTGAAAAATGACATGTAAACGGCAGATACTTTCAACAGCGTCATGAACGTCAGGGCAACGCCGAGGCCGATCAAGGCAAAATCTGCGCTGTGAGCTGATATGACATCGTTTATGTACCAGTAGAAGTTATTTTTAAGTGTTTCAAAGAAAATCTTCCACGCATCAAGAGAGAAGGGTTGAAAAGTCCATTCCATATAGGAATAAACCCTGTCGTTTATTTTGAACAAAATTTCCAGAATCGGGATAACGAGTGCGAACTGGAAAATGTTCAGTAAAGCCGACAAAATGTTAAATACAATATTAAACGCCAAGTGTTTTTTATATGGCAACACGAAACGTTTTAATACTTTCAGGAAATCTATCATTCGTTTTCTCCTGTTGTCATTTTCACACAGCGAACCGAATAGGCGTCGGCGCGTCCGCCGGTATCATGACTGCCATACAATTGATTGCTTTCTGTTGAATACAATCTGTAAGAAGCGCCCACCCAGCTGATGCCTTCTTCATTCATCGGAGTTCTTGTCCAGTATAACATTTGCCCCTGCGTCGCGGCTGTGCCGGAGTATTTTATCTTTCCGCCGTCCTCCAGAGAATAGACGCCCTGTCTTTTTCCTGCGGCAGGCCAACTGTTGGTCACCGGTGGCGTACCCGGATATTTGTATTCCCAGTGTGTATTGCCCATGCGCCTGAAATAATAATGGTTTTCGGAGGGATGTTCATAAGTTGTGTGTAATATATCAAAATCCTCTTTTGAAGGTACCCTGTATCCGTAAGGGCAAGGGTCGTTGTCTGTTTTCGTTCCGTCGGATTCCCATAAGTTGTTATCGTTGTTTGTTATCCAGTCTTCAAGTTCGTCATTCGGTAGATTTGTGTTATCGCATATAAATTGCATGGGATTCCTTACAGCATCGTCTATTTTGCCTGGCGAAGATTTTATGTTCCATGTTGTGTTGTTTCTGATTGTATTGTTGTTGGCAATCAAGAAAGACGTTTCTTCGTCGGCCGTAATGCCGTTTGCACCGTAAAACGGATCTTTCCTTCCCCATTGATAAACGAATCCGTAAGCATCGACGGCAGAGGAAGCGCTGTTTGTCAGAGCGCCGAGATTCCGGTCCATGAATGTATATTTGAGACGTTCAAATATCAAATCCTGCGGAGGATCTGTCATCCAAATATGCCATGACCATACAATATTGTCCGAAGCGTCGAGAAGAGCAAGAATTACGTTTCCTTTGTGGAAAACTTCGTTTTCGCTTCCTGCCCTGAATATGATTTCATCTGCCTGGCTGTCGTATTCAATATCACCTGTCAGGTCGTCGATGTTAAATTGGTTGCCGCCGCCTTCTTTCGACGCCCAAAGCCATGTTACACGGTCGCCTTTTTTTACTATTCCCGTCGGCGTTTTTGTGGATATGGCATATTTTCCGGCTTCGGAGATGATATATGTATTTGCGGGATAATTTACTGACGAGCTGTTTACCAAATCGTCCGTATAAACGTTTTCTTTTTTGAGGACAACATCGTATGAGACAAGATGATTGCGTTCTATGTTGTTGTTGTGAATATCAAACGTATTGAGCGAAGTATATTTAATGCTTCCGTCCGCATTTTCCGTTTCCATTCGAAATACCAGTTTGCTGTTATATACTCCAAAGGGAGCGACAACTGTCCATATAACGATGGCTTCGTTTGAAGAAACGACGGGACTGTTTGAGACTGCTCCCGTGATGGCTCTTAAAGGTCTTGAGAAAGACGGTTTTAATTCGGTCGGATTTTCGGCTGCTTTTTTTATGTCCACCGTATAAGTTCCGGCAATGGCGCCGGAAAGAGCATCAGGAATAGCCGGCGTCAGCGTACTGTCTCCCCATGACGGATACATTTGAAAACTTTTAATTTTCTGATCTTCAAAATGCTGTAATGCGGCGTCTTTTGTGATTTTAAACTGAATGAGCGAAAACACGTTGCGGAACGCGATGTTTCCCGTTTCGCCCTTAAAACTGAATTCGTCGGATTTTGTAGAAACCATCAGCAGCCTGTTTGTCATCTCCGGCGGAAATCCTGAAAAGCTTGCATTTGTCGAAACAGACTGATCTTGAATCGAATCAAGATATGAGTTATATACTGTTCCGATAACGGCTGTGCTGGCATACGACGTGCCGGCAGCGGAAGAAAGGGTGGTAGTGGACGTATATGGATAATATCCGAAAACGTATCCCAACGAATCTTTTTCCGTGTATTCAAATTCGCTGTGACCGTTCGCGAACGACGTTTGTCTTGGTCCTCCCATTAACATATCGGCGTTTTTATAGACGAACAGACCTGTTGTCTCGTTTGTAAACTCCTGCAAACCGAAAGGTGCAAGCTCAATACTTGCATATACTTTAACAAATTTCTTTACCGAAGAAATCGGAGGGTCGGGGGGCGGGGTGGGATCAGGTTCTTCTCCGTTGGGGATAATTCTTTGTTCGAGACAGCTATTCGTCAGCAGACCCAGTACAAAAAATATACTTATAAGAAAAATTGTCTTCTTCATAATGTTTTTAATTTATTAAAGTCTGCAAATATACGAATTTTTTGCATATCCCAAAAACTTGTTTTATCTTTGGCAAAATTTTCATATAGAAAATCTGTGATCAAGACTTTGGAATATAGAAACAGGCGATTTTGCCTCCGGAAGGTATTTGTCTTTCGGACGATTTCGTATTCTA
>JAITJX010000174.1 GCA_031278765.1 Tannerella sp.
ATTGTTTTCGTGGTTGATTTTAGTGAATACGATAATTTGCGTATAGGGGATGCTTTTGCTTTTTTGTTACCTCTTTATGATTCTCCGATTTTATTTATCCCTTTCTGAATTGCTGAAAAAATCCAAAATATTTTTGTTGTTCAGGAAAAAGCCTTATCTTTGCAAGCCGTTTTTAGGAATTTTGCGTCAACATGCCCGTGCGCAACACTCTAAATGACGATTTTAACAGATTAAATATTAACAGATTAAAAAAATAAAAAAGCAGTGGATACTTTAAGTTATAAGACCATTTCTGCAAACAAGGCAACCGTAAAAAAAGAATGGGTCGTAGTAGATGCGACAAATCAGTATTTGGGTCGCATGGGGTCGAAAGTAGCAAAACTTTTGCGTGGAAAATATAAACCCGAATTTACGCCACACGTTGATTGCGGCGATAACGTAATAATTGTAAATGCAGAAAAAGCAGTATTGACCGGAAATAAATGGAATAACAGAATTTACCATACGTTTTCGGGTTATCCAGGGGGACAAAAAGACGTGACGCCGGCACAATTAAAGGCAAAAGGAGAAGACCGTCTGTTCAAAAAAGTTGTAAAAGGCATGTTGCCGAAAAATAAATTGGGCGACAAACTGCTCGGTAATTTATATGTATATGCCGGAAACAAGCATAAACATGAGGCGCAACAACCTAAAACGTTGGATATAAACTCACTCAAATAATCAATATGGAAGTTGTAAATGCAATAGGACGACGTAAAGCAGCAGTAGCCCGCGTTTACGTATGCGAAGGCAAAGGAAATATTACCATCAACAAGCGCGATCTAATCGGCTATTTTCCCTCTCCTTTACTTCAATATGTTGTGAAACAGCCGCTTTCTACATTAAATGTAGCAGAACAGTATGACATCAAGATTAATTTGTTCGGCGGCGGTTTCAAAGGACAATCAGAAGCAGCGAGGTTGGCAATAACCAGAGCATTGATAAAAATCAATCCCGAATCGAAACCTGCATTGAAGAAAGAAGGATTCACAACACGTGACCCGCGTGCAGTTGAACGTAAAAAACCGGGAAGACCGAAAGCTCGCAAAAGATTCCAGTTTAGTAAACGTTAATACATTATTTGTGAGTCTATTATAAATAAAAACATACGTTTAGTATCTAAATTATTCGGATTTTTACTGCATGACGGATATGCCGAAAACTACCGAATGATTGACGTAAATTAAAAGAATGTAAACGAATTAAAAACAAAAGCAAAAATGTCAAGATTAACATTTGAACAATTATTGGAAGCAGGTTCACACTTTGGGCACTTGAAAAGCAAGTGGAATCCTGCAATGGCTCCTTATATATTCATGGAGCGTAACGGCATTCATATCATTGATTTGTATAAAACGATTGCCAAAGTAGATGAAGCGGCGGAAGTTATGAAAAACATCGCCAAATCAGGACGCAAAATTCTGTTTGTTGCCACAAAAAAACAGGCAAAACAGATAGTTGCCGACCTCGCAACATCAGCCGAAATGCCTTACGTGATAGAACGTTGGCCGGGAGGTATGTTGACAAACTTTCCAACTATCCGTAAAGCGGTCAAGAAAATGTCCACCATTGATAAAATGGCGAGTGACGGTACATTTGACAATCTTTCAAAACGTGAAAAATTGCAAATCACACGTCAGCGCGCAAAATTGGAGAAAAACCTCGGTTCAATAGCAGACATGGGACGTTTGCCGGCAGCATTGTTTGTTGTCGACGTAATGAAAGAACATATTGCCGTTGCCGAAGCCAATCGTTTGGGTATCCCCGTATTTGGTATGGTAGATACAAATTCCGACCCTTCAAATATTGATTTTGTCATTCCTTCAAATGATGATGCTGCAAAATCAATAGAGTTGATCCTCGGAACGCTTTTCAAATCTATTCAGGAAGGCGTCGAAGAAGGTAAAATTGAACGTGGAAATAAAGGCGAAGAAAGCGAAGAACAAGAGACGCCTCCAAAACGCGAACGCAAGTCAAGAGCCAGAAGAACGGAAGAAGTATCCGAAAAAGAAGTTGTTGAAACGGAGAAGCAAGGGATATAAATGTCCGAAACATGACAAGTGTTTGAATTTTTGAATCGTCAAATTAATTAATTACAAGTAAAAAAAGGATAAATTTATGGCAGTAACAATGGCAAACATAACCCACTTACGCAAAATGAGCGGCGCGGGCATGATGGATTGCAAAAATGCTCTCGAAGAAGCAGGAAGCGACTTTGAAAAAGCAATGGAAATAATAAGAAAAAAAGGACAGGCAGTAGCAGCAAAACGTTCTGACCGCGAAGCGTCGGAAGGTTGCGTATTGGCAGCCGAAAATGGTGATTTTGCAGCCATTACGGCAGTTAAATGCGAAACGGATTTCGTAGCGAAGAATACAGATTTCATTGCTATGACCCAAGACATTTTAAACACGGCAATGAGCAGCAAACCGGCAACAAAAGAAGAATTACTTCAAATAAAATTAGGTAGCGGGCGTACAATTGAAGAAACTATCACAGACCGTATCGGAGTAACAGGCGAAAAAATGGAATTAGGCTACTATGAATTTGTAAAAGGTGCGGCTACAATTTCATATATTCACCAGGGTAATAAACTTGCAACTATCGTGGCATTCAACAAACCACTGGAACGTCAGGTAGCTCGTGATGTTGCGATGCAGGTAGCAGCCATGAATCCGGTAGCGATAACACCGGCAGATGTGCCTCAAAAAGTGATTGATACCGAAAAGGAAATTGCACGCGATAAAGCCCGTCAAGCTGGAAAACCGGAAAATCTGCTTGATAGAATTGCCGAAGGCGCACTTCAAAAATTCTATAAAGAAAGTACACTGTTGCAACAGGAATTTGTGAAAGACGCTACAATTAACATCGAACAGTATCTTAAAACACGAGACAAGGAATTGACTGTTACAACATTCAAAAGAATAACTCTTAATGTAGATTAAAACGTTTTAATACAATTAGCGTTTGCATCGGGATCGAAAAAGGAGGTAGCTTCACTAAGTTGCCTCTTTTTTTATTTCAACAATCCCAATGCTTCTTTTATTCGCCTGACGGCTTCGATGATATTTTCGTCGGAAGTGGCGTATGACAGTCGGATACATTCCGGCGCGCCAAAGGCTGCTCCCCCGACCGTTGCAACATGACCAACTTTAAGCAGGTACATGGCAAGAGATACGGAGTCTTCAATTTTACGTCCTTCGGCGCTCTTACCATAATAACTACTTACTTGGGGAAAGACATAAAAAGCGCCGTCCGGAACATTAACTTTCATACCGGGAATTTCCCTGCACAGCCCAACAATCAAATCTCTCCGGCGCAGAAAAGCCTTGCACATCTCTTCGACACAAGTCTGATTGCCGTCAAAGGCAGCGACAGATGCTTTTTGCGAAATGGAGCAAGGACCTGACGTGTATTGACCCTGCAGTTTGTTACAGGCCTCTGCAATCCAAAGAGGCGCCGCAATAAATCCAATGCGCCAGCCTGTCATTGCATACGCCTTTGATACTCCATTTACTACAACAATCCTTTCTTTTATTTCCGGAAACTGCGCAATACTTTCATGCTTTCCTGCATAATTGATATGTTCGTAAATCTCATCGGAAATCACAATAATTTTCGGGTATTTTGCAATTATATCGGCCAATCCTTTGAGCTCTTCTTTGCTGTAAACGCTTCCGGTCGGATTGGACGGAGAACAAAGAATTAATGCTTTCGTTTTCGGGGTAACAGCTGCTTCGAGTTGAGCTGGCGTGATTTTGAAATCCTGCTCGATACTTGCCGTTACCACAACGTTTGTACCTTCGGCTAACTTTACCATTTCTACATAACTCACCCAATAAGGCGCAGGAACAATCACTTCATCACCCTTGCTGATAACGCTCAGTAGTACATTGCATACTGACTGTTTTGCGCCGTTTGAAACGACTATCTGTCCGGCTGTATAATCAAGATTATTTTCACGTTTCAGTTTATTCACAATCGCTTTTCGTAAATCAGGATAACCCGAAACGGGAGAATAAAAAGAAAAATTGTTATCAATAGCCTCTCGGGCAGATGTTTTAATATGGTCGGGCGTATTAAAATCGGGTTCGCCGACACTCAAATTGATTACGTCAATTCCTTGCGCTTTCAGCTCGTTACTTTTTTGAGACATGGCAAGTGTTTCCGAAGGAGATAAGGCTTGCAGTCGTGCAGATAATTGTTCCATATTTTTTAGTTTTTTAGTTTTTAACTCGAAAAGGGCATAATTTTTATTTAACAGAATCTTTCTTTTCTATATTCCGATTTTTTATTTTGTTCTTATAAATTTAAAACCGGTTTGCCACCGCAAAGATAGTATTTTTTATATTAATTGAAAATTAAATCCCCCTCGAAAGTACGAAATAAAAGCCTGAAGTCGCCGTTGCAGGGAGGTCCTCCGTAGAGACATAAAAAGAGTTAAGGAAAGGAATATCCCTCATTTTTATGTCCTTTTCGCCGTCCACAGACTTGTATATAATATCCGCCGACCTTGAAAACAGCGTAAAAAGACCTCCGAAATAACCGCGCGACAAATGATTTATTTTGTCGGGATGAAGACTTATCAGTCCCGGTTCTACGGAAGCCTCCTGTTGCCGAGTCTGCGAGTTCGGCGAGTTTTATGAGCCATTGAGGAGTATATGCTTCTCCTTTTTTGTTGGTTTTAATCTTTTTGTACCCTGGGTCATTTTCGTTGGCATATTCGTTATATATGTTCCGTCCCATGAAATCCATGTTCATTTCCGCCTGCACTATCGCTTTGGCAAAATCGGGCGACAGCGTCCCTGAGAGCGATCCCTGTTCGGCGCTAAAGGGTAGCATGTCTACAAGCGAGACGAAGACGTCCGTCACGCAGGCGCTCAAATTCTCTCTGCCGTACAGATACGATGCAGTAATATCGCCAAGAGCGTGAAAGAGGGAAAAGCCCTGCGCGATTGGAATCTTTATAAATCCCTTGTAAGAGGGGAGGATGAAATTATTTCTCCTTTCGTAGTCCGACAGTTTCCAGTAGTAGTCGTCGTCGTCTTGCAGGGAGGCCAGCAGCGGCTGTAAAAGTCCGCTTAACGCCAGCGCGGCGGCGGTGACAGCAAAGCTTTTCGAATGCTTCTTCGCCAGGAGGCCGAGTTGTGAAAGTCCCTGTATGTTAGCGTTTAAAAACATGTACAGAGTGCGTCCGTAAGCGGCCATCATGTTTCCTGCGCCTTTGCGGTTGAAATTGAGCGTGACCTCTTTTGCGTCCCAAATACTGCGGCTCACGTCTCGTCCTTCCTGTCGGCTGGTTATATACGTTGCAAGTCGGCTGATGTTTTCTGACATATCATTTCCCGTCTGTATAAGCTCGAGAAGCGTTTTTACAGACAGGGATTTTGCCCTTGCGCCGTTTAGTCCCGTTTTTAATTCCTTCTCTATTTCTCTTTTTGCGCGCTCAAGTTCCATCATGGCTGTGAATCCTGTTTTTCCTCCGTTGGAGATAAACTCGTAACAATATTTGTCGTACATGTTTTGCATGTTTCCACGTCCTCTGTTCATGCGTGCGATCGCAGCGGCGGCGTGCGGCAGGTTGTTTTTAAAAGAATTGGCATAGGCGACGCCCTCTTTGTTGATGTTCCAGAGCGCCGCGTGTTCTATGTCCCTGATTGCATTTCTTATCATAAACACAGGGTTTCGGCTCGTTGCGTTGGCGGCCATCCAGCGTGTTATATCGGCTACTTTTTGTGCCGTTTTTCCCATCAGGTAACGGTTGTCGCCGTTTATTGAGCGCGCTATGCGTGGATTGGCATTGATGTATAAAGTTTTTTTCTCTCCGGCTTCATATACGGTTACGGCATGTTCAGCCCTTTGCGAAGGTTTGATGAAAAATCCTCCAATGTCAAGAGCGGCGCGTGAATGTCTCGCTTCGCCTGTTGCCTCTTTTTCAAGCATTATTTTTTGGAAGTCCTTTATGTTTTGTGCGTTCGTTTGCTCGTCTTCGCTGTATTCCGGGTAGCGTTCTTCCCATATTTCCCTCCCCGAGGCGTCTTTTCCTCCGGTTTTAACCATCCATGTATCAGAGGAAGAGATCAGTCCTTTTGTGTCCTGTGTGCGCGCTATGCGCAGCAGTCCAAGTTTGAGCTGGTTGAAGTTTGAGGTATTGATTGCCGTTTGCGCCATTTGGTAAATAAATGCCAGCGGGTCGTCGGCAAGGCTGTTTCTTCCTTTTGCCGTCTTTACGGGTTCGCTCATATACGTTCCCATACGGCTTTCATAGTCGTAGAGTTCCTCTGCTGTGGCTTCATCGTGACCACGAAGCGGGACGTATGCCTGATAGGAGTTTTTCAATTCTTCGGCAAATGCGCGCGTAATCACTCCTTCCCGCACAAGCATGTTGAGTGGAAAATTTGTCGCATTACGTATATTTTCGCGCATCTTCTCCATCGCTTCAGCTGTGGCGTAAGTCTCAAAGGTTTTCACAAACGCGGCGACCGTTGTTTCGGCTTCAGAGATGTCCATTTCTTTTATTTCCTCTTTGCGCGCTTTAAACTGCGATTCGGTTTCTGCGGCGCGCGGGCGGCTGTTTTTCAGTTCCCATGCCAGCGCTTTGACGCCTGCAAAATCTTTCTTTTTCAGCGCTTTTTCCTTTCTTGCGATGCTCAGCGCGTCTGGCAGCTTTCCTTTGTCGTCTTCCTGTTTTGAAAAACGCTCCAGTTCATCTCTGCGTTTCTTTTCGTTGCGTTCCAGGCCATGCTTTCCCATGAGGTAATTGTTGGTTGTGCGTCGACCGGCCTGCGTCCATCCGGCCTTTTGCTGTTCCTTTATTACTTCGTCTACGGCAGCAAGCATTCTTTTGCCAATCGTCTGTCGAAACTTTTCCATTCGGAAATGGTTTTTCCCTGGCAGGTGTGTTACGTTTTGGTAGAAATCGTTTACAGAATTTATTTTTACGCCCATAGATCGCAGTTTTTCCTCAAATTCCTTTACCGGAAGGTGTGCATCCTGCCAGTTTTCTTTCACGCGCGAGGCGATGCGGCTGAGCTTTTGATTCAATTTCTGGCGGGCAGCTTCCGCCTCCACCGATGGTTGGTGGTCCTCCGGAGGGTCGGCGTCCCGTTCGTCGACCGAGTGGAAGCGTATGTCGTCGCTCTGTTCGTCGAAAGCGCCGTTGTTTGAGGCGGCGGATTTGATTTGGTTGGGGTAGAAAGCGATGTATTCCTCCGAGTGTGGATAGTTCTTATAGACGCCATCGTATCCGTCTCTTTTCAATGCTTCCGAAAATTCATCCGAATTTAAGCTGTTGACAAGTGTTTTCATTGAAAGAACAATATTATACCCGCGTTCTGCTAACAAGTCATTTAGCAACTCTTTCTTTCTATCTTCCGGCTTGAAAAAGCGGTATTCGCTATCGGAAGAATTGAGCAGGTCATCATGCTTTCCATTCTGTATTTCTTCCTTTATTTTCATATATTCTTTGTACCATTCCCCTAACGAACGGGCGTTTTTATTAAAAACATTCGCCTTTAGCTGTGAGACATTTGCTGTCTCCGACAGCCTGCGAAAACCGTCCTCATCGTTGTTTTCTTCAAAAGTAAACGGGTTCTTTACATTCAGGAACACATTGTATCTATCGCCTGTCTCGATTCTGTACATGTCCGCTATTTCCTTATAGGGCGTAAAGTAAAATCCACGTCCATATATACCTGTATCATTGGCAGAACCTATTTTACTTTCTTCAAATACGGTAAATCCGGAATTGCCCACCGTCCCATGATACACCGCCAGCGGTTCGCCGTTGGAATCCACGACTTTGGAGGAATTGTTTTGGAGAATTGAAAATAATCGCTTATCTTTGTAGTCGAAATCGGGAACTCCTTGATGTGGCGGCGTGCTTGTTACACGTGCAGCGTAGTCGAGGAGTTTTCCTTTTTCTATCTGTGTAAGAGCGTGGTCATAATACCTGTTCCCGTTTTCATCCACAGCAATAGCGGCT